>JBCCKZ010000908.1:0-2176 GCA_039027135.1 Planctomycetota bacterium | reverse complement strand
CCGCCACCTCCAAAGCCAGTGCTCGAGCCAAGTGTGGATACAGATAACCAAGCGTTGCAACGGAGCGGGATTGGATGACTGCCTTGATTATGGATACCTCATCCGACCCGCCCGCTGAACGCCACCGTTCGACATTCAAGCTTCCACAATCAAAGAGCACAGAGTACATGCGGCCGACCCTGGTTCTAATCAGCCTCACTTTGTTTGCAGCGAGAGCCAATGCGGCAATCGTATTTTCCGCGGCTGGCGATGACCTGAGCATCGCATTCACTGCACCATTGGTATTCACCGTTAATGCAAAGGACAATTTCAACGAATACGGAATCGTAATCGAAGACGTTTTTTCCGCTCCTCAGACGTCTAACATGGGCATATCGACGGGCGATGCAGAAATGAGTGTCGATTCGGTTTCTTCCACGTCGTTAGGAGGATTCGCTGGGACGATTAACTTTTTGAGCGGTGTCTCTGACCCCAACGATTTTTCTCTTGCCTGGCGATTCTCGAGCGCTCAGCGGCTCGAAATTGGGGATACCGTTCAAATCTCAACGGGAAATCGAACGGTTCCAGGCTTTATCGCCAATGGTGGCAGCATTCCACGCATTCCGGCACCGAGTGTGTCGGTAGTCCTATTTGGGAACCAAGCGGCTCCTCTGTCGGACCCGATACAAACGCAAGTATCTACCGTCCCCGAGCCCTCACCGATAATGCTCCTACTTGCGGTGTCATTGTGCGCATGCGTCTCACGCAGACGCTGTGATCAACTAAATTCAAACCACTTGATGCACCCGAATCGCCGAATTGGGCGATTTGACAATGGAAGGTTGTTCGGGGCGACCGGGTGATCGGCAACGTTCGCCGACTGAAGTCATTACGCCCGTCGACTCACCCTTGAAAGCATTTTGAAACGCCCCATGACAGCCCGATATATCTTTTTTCGTAACTGTTCACGTATTCGCTCGTGCAGCGATCGGCTGCCTTTACGCTCAGTTCGTCTGTTGGGCCGTCGACAGGAGTGGCGGTGGTCGTTCGCCACGAAAGAAGTGCTGCCGTGAACTTCGGATGATATCCAGCGGCGATCGGTTTTGATCCGAGCAGGTTGCCATCAACGTCCAGATCCGTTCGAGCCAGCGTTGGCCGCTTTCGCTCTTGCTGCCTTGAGTCACTTTGCGGTCAATCACCACGAAGCGAATTGCCTGCTCCGCGATGTTGTTGGTCGGCTCCAGTCCCGGTGTGGTCAAGAATTTCAGATAGCTTTCACCGTCGTTTTCAAAACGCTTCGATAGGTTTCGGGCTTGCTTGTCATCGGGAACCCGGAACCTTGCTCGGGTGAGCACCTCCATCGCCGCATCTTCCAGCTCGCCGTCAAAGCGATTGCCCAGCTCCTCACGCAGATGGATTACACCGAACATCTCGCCGATTGCATCAAGCAACCGACTCGACCAGCCATGGGTTCGGCCAGTGGAATGGTCTTTGAGGAACCGCAGGTCGCGAATCAGGTGCGCAAAGCAGAACTGGATGCTGCAATCGGTCAGACCGCGATACTTGTGGTACGCACTGAAGTAGTCGCAACCAATGATCCCGTTGAACTCCTCGCCGAGCACATTAAGCAACACGCCGCTACCACGCGAAGGATCGATCTTGAACACGGTGAAGCCGCTGCCGCGAAAACACCACGTCCACATTCGCTTGCCGTTGTCGCGGTGTCCGGTCTCGTCAATGTTCAGGATTCGCTGAGCCTTCAAGCTTCCCAGCAGATCTTCATACAGTGGAGCGATCGCTTGACTGACTTTGTCAATGATCTTGGCCAGTTGACCTCGAGAAAGCCGCAGGTCATGAACGTCGATCAGGTACTTTCGGATCGTCGAGAGCGAAGCGTGACAGGCTCCTTTGAGAAAACCGATGAGGCTCGAAAGCTCGACGCCACACAGTCCCGCTTTGCGAACCTCAGGGGGAATTTTGCAGACAAATGTCTTCTCGCAGGCGGCGCAGTGGCTGGCGAGCGATTGATGTTCGGTGGTCTCGGTGCGGCTGACGATTTCGATTTGCTGAACGCGAGAGACGGGGTTCTCGGTATCGGTTGTCACCGGCCCACCGCAGCACGGGCACTGATCGAAGGCATGCTGCGTGAGCCAATCCAACTCGTCTTGGGCAATGGCTGGTCGCGCGGTCCGCCGAT
>JBCCKZ010000907.1:0-2180 GCA_039027135.1 Planctomycetota bacterium | reverse complement strand
TCGCCATAGACAAAACGCCGATTGCAACTTTTCGATACGTCTTCACGACATGCTCCCAATTAAGGCTGGGTGATTGTGATTTTGATACTAAACGTGAATGGTTTGTCGATGTACTTGTCCGGCTGAGGCTGGAGAACCATTGGCGACTTGAGCTTGCGGGTTGGCACCGGTTTCTTGGTGCTGAGCGGCGGCTTATCATCGGTGACTGAAATGGGGCCAATTTGGATTCGACCGATTGTGTCACTCTCGCCAAAAAAGCCAGCATTCAATCCCCCTCCCGATGTGGAGAGGACCTTTACATCGTTACCAGATTGGTCTTTACCGCACGAAACATAGAAATTGACGCCGGTGCCCAAGTCGGCATGAACCGAGTTGCTAACTTCTTGTGAGGCGTCAATAACTACTCTCTTTTTCCCCTTCTTGCCACCGTCTTCCTGCCACGTCCAAACGCCCTTTGCGTGCCGGACGAGAATCTGTCTTGTTCCCGTTGGGTTGACGGCTACGCTCACTTTATTACCCAACGCCACGATCGGCATTTCCGAGTGGGGTATGCTGTCTTTCTTGATGGATGGTGAGTTGTGGAAGGAGTCCGGCGCACTGGGATTGTACGACAACTTCACCGTGTACGTGCCGACTTGGGCAGAAGCCACGCCACTCGCAATCAGATATAAAAGGAAGGTAATCGTTGCCTTGCAGATCATTTGCCGTCCCCGTCGATACGCGTTTTCACCGAATACTGGTTGACGTGCTAAAAGGGTCGTCACCCCGATTTTTTCGCACATCTGACTCTGGATCAGAAGGGTCAGGGCCAGACGGGGTATCAGGGTCGACCGATGACTCTTCTTCGTTCAGTCCGATATCATCGGTAAACAGATCGACCGTCGCTTTCTTGTTCAAATCTGGCTGGGTTTCGGTGTCGTCAATAACCGAAAGATTTGGATTGCTAACGAGAACGAAGAGCCGGTCAAGTACGGAGTCATAATCTTTGCCTAGATACGGATTCCCACCGCCAGCGAACATGTGAATGTTCTTGAAGTTTTGAGACTCTTCTGGGATCTCACCCACACCTAGTACAACGACATTTGTACCCTGTTTTTGCCTCGAAACCACTAGGTCGTGCAGTTCATTCAACCAAGATTGTCTCAACTCAAGCTTGCTACCACTTCCATTCGGAACGGGTTTACTGGCACCACCATCTGTGATCAGTACCAGGTATTTTTCGGAAGTGCCCGCATTCACATGCGTTACAGCATCGAGTTGCTCAAGCGATTTCGCGACACCGTCAAAGACGTTGGAGCCGTACGCATTCTCAGGTACTCGAAGCATCGACTTGTAACTTCCCTGCAGAGGCTGGTGTTTCAAAGTCACTATTGCAGAACCGTGATACTGAACGACGCCGACTTGGGTATCGCCGGGCAGGCTCTCATCTGCGAGGCGTCCATGAAACTTGGTTAGCGCCCCATTTAGCTCATCGATTGGCGGCGGATTGCCGGACCTCATCGAACGCGAAATGTCCAGGCAAAACTGAATCAATCTTTCTTTCATCGTATGACCCACTAACCCTTTCTTGGCGTGAAGATTGTGTTTATACACCAGGTCGATAGCCCCCGCTTACTAAATCTGTCTCGCGTCGACTCTTCGATCTGTGCAACAACTTGCGTGCCAAACCAGTCGAAGAACTCTACGAATCTGAAACCATCCATCAGGTGGATAGGGGTCGACTTTGAGCTCCAATCGGTTGCGCCAAAGCCCGAGAGGTTCTGGCCGTCGAGCTGCACAAAATTTGGCGATATTGGTGCTTCCTCCGCTCCCTTGACAATCGGCATTCCACCTCCAGTCAACGAAAACACGAAAAGGATGATCCTGTCCTCGGAATCCCGGGCTTCTCGAAGCGGCTCACTAATATGAGTGCTAAGAAGATCCATGTCGGGGATCTTTGGAGAATTGTCCAGCGCCATCGCGCTTTCCCGCACCGCGAAGAACGCTGCCCTGAAGTCGCCGTTGTCAATAGACTGATCGCCGCGACTGAGCGTTCCGCTATGTACGCTAATCTTTTCCACGCTAAGCCGCTCACACGTGGCGGTATTGGTCGAGTTGATTGTACGCACCGACAGTGGCTTAATGGCGGATTCACCATCGTCGGTTCCGTAGGCGTAGAGGGTTAGTGTGGCATCCTTGCC
>JBCCKZ010000906.1:0-2183 GCA_039027135.1 Planctomycetota bacterium | reverse complement strand
GAAATTCGCATCTGTCTCTCAATCGCATCCGTTAATTGCTTTGACATGAGTCCTATCCGGCGAAGTCGAATGACTATCTTTTCGAACAGATATCTCTTCGAAAAGTCTTCTCGCGGATAGCCATTTGCCCAGCCGGTTCGAAGTGTCCTCTAGTTGTCATCGTTTGTCCTTTGCAAGTGAAATCCATCAAGTAACTTGGCCTACTAAGCGCTTCTGAACCTTCAGGATCCAGGTCACTGAATTAGCGTAGTGTTGGCTACTTGACGCCTCCATTTTTGTTTTGCGCGATGGTTCATTTTGCCGGATTGATGAACGCAGCTAGTTCCGACGGTCAAGCTGAACTGAAAAGTGCATTGAGTTAACCGGTTTACCCAATGGCAGTTTTGGGTCTTGCCAAAATTGCCGGAGCGACAGCACTTTTTGTGGCGCAGACTCCGCTTCACAAGGATCGGGTTTGCCCGGGCTTTTCATTGGATCGCAAACGCTCGAGCTGACCGCCTTCTCCTCACATGCTTTCGATCGAAATGGAATACTTCCGATGTTTGCGCCACTTTTCTTTTACCTAATGGCTACTGATTCATATTGCTTTCGCCCGGAGACAAGGCAGCAGACAGGAAACGAGATGACCGAATGGAGTTAGTGTCTTCCCGGTCCAAGATCAGACTCACCCCTAGGATCGGCAATTGAATCAATTTCAAAGCAAATCATCGGAGTTAAAACACATCATGATCTTAAAACTAAACAGCATCATTCTTGTTGCCACGTCTGTGATGTTGGGCTCTCCAGTTGACACGCTTGCTCAGGACGAAGCTCGCAAAATGGGCGTTAAGCCAACTAGTTCCAGGGATCAACAGCCGAACCAACGCAACACGATACCTGAAGAGTTTCAGACGATCATCATCGCTCCGGACGCGAAGAGCCGTGAGCGAGCGCTCATGCTCATCCGGCTCTACGACGTTTTCGCGACCGATCCCAGACCAGAACGACTGGCTGAGTTCCTATCACCCGACTACGTGCAGCACAGTTCGATGGCACCCGATGGACCTGATGGCATCGGAATGGTTTTCAGCACGAGCGTCAAACAGTACCCGGTCAAACTCGATGTCCATAAGGTGATGGTCGTCGGCGACTGGGCGATGGCACACGTCAACTTTCGAAACCTCGAAAAGTCGGACGAGGGTGACCTTGGTTCCACAGCGGTCGACATGTTCACGTTTGGGCCCGATGGAAAATTGTCGGAGCATTGGGATGCCGTTCAGGGCATTCCAACCTATGCAGTGCCTCCGAAGCAGGGAATGTTTCGGCGAGTGCAAGATCATGCGGTGTGGCCTTATGAAACCGTGGCACCGATCATCCCTGCCGAGCGAGACATCCCACAAAAACGTTGGTGGGAACCGAATAAGGGCGTGGCAGAATCTGCGGGCAAACTTGAGACTCCGACCATCCAGTCGGGCGAGGTACCTGCGGTCTACTATGATCGTCAGAAGATCGATGTAAGCAACTTGCGTGACTTTTATGATGGACTGCTTATCGCGGACGCTATGATTCACGCCGACGCGATGTTCGACGCTGAAACGAAGTGGAAGCTCACGCTATTCCAGATGATTCGATCAGGAAGTCGTCATCATCAAGCTCGTTGTGCGTTTCAGTTGGCGTACATGGGTGTGCCCATGATGGAGATCCTGAAGGTCTGGGAACCGGATTACGTCGACAAGATCAGGGACAAACGAGCGCAGGCGGCGTTCAAGTATCTGCAAGTCGCTTGCACGCACCCCGCGGACGTCACCGCCGACACACACGCCATGTTGCGGACGCAGTACATCGATCGTCAGATCGCCGAGTTGTTTGAGCTTACAGCGATCAACGCCGCCTTGGCGACGCACGACTTGATCACGCCCATTCCCACCGATCAAACGACGATCGATTGGGCGTCGGCCAACTTGGCCGGCGTTGGCTGGGAACCTGGCAACAACCGTTCCGCACCGGAAGAACAGCGAGCGAATCTTTTTGCTGGCGAAGTGCTTGAGAAAGCATATGGAGAGCTGCTTGCAACATGGAAGCCTGAAGATCTCACAGCGGTGGACCCACAATTTGAAACGGACTGGGTCAACTATCTAACGGGCTATGATATATCGATGGTCACGTTCGACTCGTATCGGTTTGGTTTTGAATACCCCTTCTAT
>JBCCKZ010000905.1:0-2185 GCA_039027135.1 Planctomycetota bacterium | reverse complement strand
GGTGCAACGTCCCAGTAGTAACAACCGTCCACTAACTCGGACTTGGCTTGATGCACGATCGTAAACGCATTGCCGCCAGTTACCGCGGGAAACTTGCCGCCGGGATACCCCCAGCCGTATGTGCCACCATGGGTTGCACCGCTATGGCCAGCTACATTCAAGCCGCTGGTCAGTGCATTGCTTTCGGTTTCGCTCCATGGCACAGCAATCGTTGACAGACTGACTGCGGCGATCGTCTGATCACCTTTCGAGCAAACCAACTCGGCCGCTTTGACACGTCTCCCGCGAATCGCTTTCGTATCGAAGTCCATCGCAACGAGGTGTTGGTTGCCTTTGACACGGATTCGTCCCTGCTTGCCCGCGTTGACTCGCCATTCACCCTCTACCAGCACAATGGAATTGTCTTTGGTCGATGGTAGAACAACCAGATCGCTTGCGACAGCCACCGAAGACATCATCAGCGCCCATGCCAAAAACAAACATTTCATCGTTATTCACCCTTTGAGGTTGCCGGGAACAGTGTGCCTACCGTTGACCAGAGTTCTTAGAAAGATCTGGCGATGATGAACGAAAGCTCGATGAATTGGGGTGACCTAGCTAGACAAGCCACCTTGAACGTGCATCCATCAAATACTTGGGCGAAGCGCAAGCCAGTTTATTTGGCGTAATGGACGCTCTCGATGGCGTTTCAAGCTTGTCTCGCAGTAAAAATGGCATGATCTAGTCCAGTGAATTTATGTGCTCAAATACCGGAAAACTGCTGTGACAGTTCCTTAGCGGAGTTGTTTCCGTCCTGATAGCCATTGAATCAGGTTCAGTCTGCCGACGGAAGAATGACCATGTCACGAACGCTGGTGTCCCAGTCGCAAGATGCGGCAAACGATAGCTCTCCTTTGTTGCCGACATGGTAGATAGACAAACGATTGTCGAATGTTTCGCTGACACAGAGCATCTTGCCGTTGGGCGACAAGTCCAATTTCCAGGGGATGTCACCCACTCGAGTTCGGTCCAGTAAGCCTAGTCTGCCGTCATTCTTCACTCGGTAAGTGAAGACGCTATCTTCGTCACCAACGAAATCGCGAACCGCCAAGAACACAAATCCAACCGTTGGCGAAAACACAAGATCGGATGCGTGTAAGCCTCGGAGTCCCTTGACGTATGGATCGCGTCTAGGCATCGACGACGCATGTTGTCGATCAATTAGCTGCCCACCTTTGGCGATCTCGTAGACGCTTATTCCAAGTTGCTGTTCGTTGCTGAAGTACGCAATCGGCAGGCTGGGATGATAAGCAACATGTCTGGGGCCGAACATCGCTGGCGGGATCGCGTCAAGTGGTGTCAGTGGAGCAAGCGTGCCAGACGTTGCATCGAATGAATATTGAGCCAGTGCATTGTTCTCCTTGACCGATGGAACGTAAGCGAATCGGTTGTCAGGCGTCGTCAAGATGCAATGAGCCTCAGGTTTCGGTGTCGTCGTCTGGTAGGTGATGTTGCCAATGAGTCCGTCGTCGCGGATCGCGAGCACACTGACTTCGCCTGTTTGATAGTTGGAAGTAAGCAGGTACTGCCCCGTTCGATCAACGCTGCTGTAGCCCGGCCGTATCGGATGCGACACTTGCCCTACAATTCTCAATCCTTCGCTGGGCCTTTTAGATTCGCCGAATTCTGTAGCAATGCTAGCGAACGTCGATTGTGACTTCCCAAGGTCGCCGGATCCGATGGCATAGACCATTCCGCGTTTTGGTTCGTAAGCGATGCTGCTTGGAGCGAAATCGACGGGAATGGATCGTTCTTGTTCGATCTTCACTTGCCCTTTGGGCCTAGTGACCCGTAGCGATAGTATTTTTTGACCGCTCTTGTCGGCTGCAATGATACGAAAACTATCACTCGGATGGTTCGCGCTGGCCTGACCGCAGAGTCCCATTGCGCACAGACCAAGTACGCATCCGATTAGTTGGATCGGCAGGGCCGCGAGAAGCGATTTGAATATCATTTTCAAGTTCAGCGGGTTGGAGTCAGTAAATGAGTTGGAGTTCAGTAACCGCGTTCGTCGAGCAGCGAATCGGGCGACCGGTTGGTCGTGGCTTCAATAGCAGCAAAGCATTGACCCACCGATGTTTCCAAAAATCCAAAACAGCTTTCCGATCCGTCCGTTTCTGGCTTGGTCCAGTAGAAGTCATTTGCT
>JBCCKZ010000904.1:0-2189 GCA_039027135.1 Planctomycetota bacterium | reverse complement strand
CCAACGAAGGTACTCCTACGACGCTAATATCGCATTGTCCTAGCAAGTGATTGAAAGCGCGGACGTTCAAGTCTGGTGTCAGACGCGAATTTGCAAGAACGACGTCCAGGCGATGCATCGCGAGGTCGCTTAGCAGATCAGGTAGTTTCCCTTCATAGCACACTAGCTTGACGCGATGCTGCATTTCCATTGCAGGTTGCAGTAGGCGATACACGATCATCTTGGGCATCACATCAGGGACACCAACTTGCAAACGCAATGTTTCGTCGCTCGGCAGGCCACGCACCGCATCGGTCAGCTCGCGACCCAAGCTAAAGATCTCATCGGCATATCGAAACACCGTTTGCCCGCGTTCGGTCAACACCATCGTACGTCCCTTGCGTTCGAAAAGTTGAATCCCGAACGACTTCTCTAGCTTTTGAATCTGAGTGCTGAGCGTCGGTTGAGAGAGATGCAAGATATCTGCGGCGCGCGTGATTCCGCCTTCCTTAGCAACCATCCAAAAGTAAAGCAGATGATGATAATTGAGCCAGTCATTCATAGGGGTTCTTTGGTTGGTCAATCGGAGCGTTTCTTCGCCGCCGTTGGTGCGTGTTATCGTGTAACACCAAACTCAAGCGCGGTCTCACAAATCTCTTTGACGGCAACATCTACCGCATCACACGATACTCTTTTGGCGACTTTCGCAGCGTTGGCCTGAAACGAAGCGTTGTCCAAGATAGCTGAGATTTCGAGGGTGAGTTCATTCTCGCGGCGCAGCCACTTTCCTACGCTAAGCCGCTCGATTCGCGATGCATTGTCGAATTGGTCGAACGCGTTCGGAAGTATCAATTGGGGCGTTGCTGACGCTAGGCAAGCCGCCGTCGTTCCAATTCCACCATGGTGAACAAGCAATTTTGCCTGTGGAAGTAAGTTGGCGAAAGGGATATAGCCGCCCGTTTCGACGCAATCAGGCAGCGAGTCCGGGAAGCTTTCGTTGGTCGATGAAAGCAATAGTCCTTGTTGTGACAGCGATTCACAGGCGGCGGCTGCTTTCTCAAAAAAGACGCGACAGTGGCGATGACCGGTTCCAGCAGTGAAGACGATCGCCCCATTCTTTTGCGCAACGCTTGCTGAATCCCGTTTAGGAAACTTGTCGAGTGGAAAACCACAGTGCACCAGACGAGGTTGAAACTGTTTAGTCGCAGGGGCGAACCACGCGGGGTACATCGCCAAGATTTTGTCTGGAGACAGCCACCACTGGTCCAGCACGCGCCTGATGGAAGTAAGTCCTAGCTTGCGTCGTGCTGAGTTGATCGGACTCGAAATTGCAGGGTCAATGATGGTGTGATCTAGGACTCGATAGCCAAAACGCAACAGCCAAGCTGGACGCCTCGGTTCCCAGAACCAGGGCGACATTCGCGGCGGAGCTTCGTAGGTTCGTAGAATCGCGGGGGCCAGATGGACATCCACTAGCGGAGTGCCAGAGTTAGCCTCGCGAAAGATCCGCGACGCAACGTCGAGCGGATGTGAAACAAGAATCGTCGAACGGTTCGCGTGGTATCGCTCGATGATTTCAAGATGCCTCTGCAGGATATCGCCAGCGAGATGCTTCAGAATTGCGCGGGCACCGCGAACCGGTTTCCACACCGAAGGCACTGAAAGCAGCTGATCAAACTCTTCATTGGAAACCAATCGTTCAGCGATCAAGCCGGCTGTGGTTGCTAGTGGCATGTATGGTTCGGCCAGCGAAATCACAACCTTGTATCCATGCTTGCGCAGCTGAGTCCCAATTGCCAGCATCGGATTGACGTCGCCACGGGAGCCAGGCGCTGACAGGATCGCAAGCAATGCTAATTACCGCTCGATGTCGTAATCTGAGATCTTGCGATACGCAGTCGCGCGACTGATTCCAAGCAGCTTTGCCGACTCGGGGACGCTTCCCTTGGTTCTGCTGAGCGCCTTGCGAATCAAGCGCTCTTCCCAAAGATCAATCCGGAGCGTGTCCAATCGACTGAGGCCAGCGTCATGTAGCCCCAAGTCGTCTGCTTCGATCGCTGGATCATCGGCCATCACTACGGCGCTATCGATCACGTTTCGCAGTTGTCGAACATTTCCCGGCCACGCGTACTCGCGCAGTCTGCCACGAGCATCGTCTAGCAATTTCAGTTCGGGACGACCGTGTTGTCGGCGAAAGTGGTCCAGAAAGT
>JBCCKZ010000903.1:0-2199 GCA_039027135.1 Planctomycetota bacterium | reverse complement strand
TCGACTTCGAGCAAGGCCTCCGGACCGACATCGATGGTTGTGAACGAAAGGCGATTGCCCATCTCACCGGCTACTATTTTTCCTCGCAACGCATCGCTCGCGTCGATGGAATCGTTCAATTGACCCACAAGGTCCGAAAGGCTCGTCACCGATACGTTGGCCAATGTCAACTCTGCGATCGTTGCACCGACTTGAATCCTCAGGGTGGCGGAATAACTAGCCGGTATCTCCGCCAGGCGAACATCATGCACTCCGGTTACAACAGCGGGACCATCGACTTTGACGTCCAACGCCGGGTCGGCAACGAAGATATCCTCGAGTCCGTCACCGTTGACGTCACCAACGACGCGGCTGTTGAGCATGGTGCCGGGTGAGTCCTTGAACACTCCGCCGCGAATTGAGGTAAGCGACTGTTGATGATCGAGGGTGCCGTCGCCGCGAATCGCTCCACCCGCATCGAGCTCCGCACCCGAGAATACGTACCCATGATTTCCTGGGTAACCGTAGCGGATCAAGGTTCGCGTATTGAAGTGACGGGCGACCTCGGATGGAGTCAAGACGCGGTCGTAAATGGCTACCTCATCAAGATCACCTCGGTAAGCCTGTGCCGGATCAAAATCCCCGCCGACTCGATCTTGATCTTGGCCGAAGATCAACATTCCATCAGTGGTGAGAGCTGCACCTGACGTGAGACTGCGATACCGCTCCACTCCGTCAACGTAGAGGAAGAGTCTTTCGCTAGTGTCGTAAGAAACCGCAATGTGATGCCAGTTGCCATCGTTGACCGAGATTCCCGTCAACGAGCGATTACCATTGATATAGATTTCCAGTCCACTCGGGTTGGCAATTAGGAATTCATTGGCGTTGACACCGTTGCCGACGGCATAGGAGATCATGGCGCCCTGGTTGGTCGCCGTGGTACGCATCCAGAACTCGACGGTGACCGCATCGGTGGGCATCGCGAACTTCTCGATTCGCACTTCGTCGTCGTCGTCCAGACGATTAAATCTCGCTGCCGTGTCACCGAAGACCTGAGCGTCGATGCCCAGTAACGGATCATTCCTGTATTCCCCGTCATCAGCCTGGCCGAGTGAACCCAGGTTCTCAAGCGGTTGAGACGTTGAGTTTTCACCGAGTCGCCAATAACCGACCGGCTGGTCCGCGAGAACAAGTCCCGGATAGTCGTTGGGAACGTTGCCGAAGAGAAAGACGTCGTCACCAAGAACGGTCAATTCAGTCGGAGCGGAACTGAAGTCGCCAGCGACGACATCCTCGACCAAGGCGACATGCTCGCCGTCAAAGCGGTACAGCTCACGTCCAACGTTGCGACCCCCGGCCGCTTGGAACAGCAACACACCCTCATAGACGAGAAAACCGTTCGGGTTAGATGATCCGATCGGAGTCTCGGTCCGGTGAATGTCGGCAACCATTTCAGCCGCGACACCATCGAACCGCCACAATTCGCGTCCCGAGTTCGATACAGCACTATAGTAGAGTTGACCGTTGAATTCGGTGAGCTCACGTGGCGCTGTCCCGAGATCGCCGACCAAGACTGCCTCTGGACCGAATTCGCCGTCGTCCAAGCGATAAAGCTGTGAAGGCGATGCCGCTTGTTCGCCAGCGGCGGCCACGTCAGAAGCCAACACGTGGACTTCGCCATCGAACTCGATGATCTCACGGATCTCGGAAAGGCTTCCGGCAATCTGTTGCGTCCCGCCAGAATCTTCACTGATACGAACGGTCAGCGAGCTGAGTAGGCTCGCCGTCGCACTTCCGAAGAGAAAGCGTTGCACGTTCAACTGAACTTTTCCATCGACAAGGACAGCGCGAAATGTCAGCTGGTTTTCTCCATAGATGCCGCTCAGCGGAACAAGCTGCGTATCAAGTTGCTCCATGAGATCGGCGGACGTCATGCCCGGCTGATGCGAAATGGAAAGTCTCGCGCCATAGGAATCAAAGCCGAAGGAGAAACTCCATGTGAGATTCAGCGTGGTGTGTAGCCCCGCGACCGAAGTGTCAAGTGGATTTGAAGCAGTAATCGATACCGTGTGAGTGTTGTCAAAGACCCCATCACTGATGTCGAATCCAGTTGCTTGCTGGGGCGTCGAATCGAATCCGATCAACCGTCGATCGTCAATCTGCCATTGGTCGTAATCTGCGGTCCGATGGCGATAGAGTCTTGAAGTGTCTCCCGACGTT
>JBCCKZ010000902.1:0-2200 GCA_039027135.1 Planctomycetota bacterium | reverse complement strand
GTTCCGCGGTATGACTCATTGGCGCCGAAAAAGCAAAAATACAGATTCGGGGAAAAGACGGTGATCGGGTTATCGATCTTGGTGTAGTTGCTTGGGCGCTGACGGATTCCGACTTCATCGCCAGGCCAGCAGAAGTTTCGCAGTTGAATACGCTTGTTCGGCGTACGCAGATGAAACTGAGTCTCGAAGTGCCCAAACAGGTTGAATCTCTCGCCCAGAGAGTTACCGATCAGGGCAACACGCGTTTGCTTGTCGAACGGGATGGCGTGATCGGACTCCGTTGCCATCGCAGCGGAGACCATCAAAACCAGTCCAAGAAAAAGTGAGAGCACGTAACCAGCTTTCATGGCAGTGAAACAGGAGGAAGGGAGGTTGGAGCGTGGGAGCCACAGTATAAACACAGCGTAGGGACCAAGTTCATGTTCACCAGGGTGTGCCTTGACGCAGGGACACGTTTCCGGCGTTTCTTGATTCCGTTCGATGGTGAGGCGTACGGGAGATTGCTCGTTGCATCTCTCGCTCGACTCGATGATCATGCGCGGGTGTCGGATCGGAGACTACCTCTTCCAGTCAAACCGCCAACCCAAAGGATGACGTGTTCAAGATGAATCGTATCGAACGCCTTCGCGAGGGCTCTGCCACGAAGACCTCTTGGATCGGGTCGGTCTTGAGGGCCGGCATCGGCTCATCGATGTTGATGATTTTGCTCATCGGATGGTCCTGGGGAATCGGTGGCAAAGGACTGGCCGACCGTGCGATGACGGATTTGGTCATGCCGATCGGGTTGATTTGGATCACAAGTCTTACGCTCGCCCTGACCGGTTATTTCCGCCGAGAACGGGGCATCCTTCTGCTAGGATTTGGCACGTGGTGTTTTATCTCGTTCGGGTTTACCGACCCCATCGCGGACGCGTTCCTACGCACCGTTGAGATATCGGCGGATCGGCCACCGGCGGAAGAGCTTGATGCTCCAGCCGATGTGGTCGTCCTGCTCGGTGGTTATGGGTACGTCAACCGGTTCGGTACCCTCGAGCTAGGCAATGATGGTCAGCGTTTGCTGTTGACGGCCCAGTTATGGAACGCCGGCAAGACTAAGGCGATCATCTGCACGGGATCGGCCCACTTCGGCGATTATCATCCGTCGCGGGTGGGACGTGAGCTCTTGGTTTCCATTGGCGTCCCGAATGAGATTATTTATGAGGTGCCAGGAATCAACACGTCGACTGAGATGCTCAATCTCAAGGCCTTCTTTCGCGAACCGCCAGAGTCTCTCGTCGCTCAGTTGGGAAAAGAGCCTGAAAGGCTTGCGCTGGTGACCACCGCCTCACACTTGAAGCGCGCGATGCGATTGGCAGAAACGCAGGGGCTACGATTCATCCCGGTCGGGTGCAGCTTTAGCGGAACCGCCGAGCCGACGTTCAGTCCTCGATTCTTGATACCCAAGGCTTCCGCCGGCGTGCGGTTTTCAAGGGCAGTCAAGGAGTGGCTCGCATGGCTCGTCGGTCGCTAGAACGGGTCTGCCTTTGTTGAGAGCGCGGGCTTCAATTCGATTCCCAACGGATCGCTAAAACGCGTGCGACCAGCAGAAAAGCAATTCCGGCGACCATGAGGACGGCGAGTTGCGGACCGAGGGCCTCAACCGGTAGATCCCGCCAGAAAACTTTGTTGTATCCGTCGAGAGCCCACGCGTTGAACGTCCAGAGCCCCATTTCACGCATCCGTTCACTCATGACGTAGCGCGGCACCATCGAGCCGCCCAAGGCACTCATCGTGAGAATCAGAATCACCGAGAGCCCGTTGAGCTGCCCTCGTGTCTTACATAGCGTCGCAAGGAACAGCCCGAACGCGGCAGCCGCGCCGCTCGTCACGAGAGTCATCATGGCGAAGCCATCAACGTGCCCCGTCAGATCGACTCCGAACACCAACTGTCCCCAAACGAACATGATGCAGACCTGAACGAACCCGAGTCCGGACAGATAGAACCATTTGCCAAGCAGAAGCTGGTCCATCGTAAGTTGTGTCGAGAGAAGCCGGTCGAGTGTCGTGTTTTCACGTTCTTCCAAGAGCACACCTCCGCCGCCGGTGGCACCAAAAAGCAACAAAATGACAGCGATGCCGGCCGCAAACATGCTCACAACCGGATTCGTTTTCCCGACTCCCATAACACCAACGACCGTGACCGCGTCGATGGCTTCGTCGG
>JBCCKZ010000901.1:0-2208 GCA_039027135.1 Planctomycetota bacterium | reverse complement strand
CTTCAGCTTGTGCGCGGATAAGTCCATGTTCAAGCTAAAAAAAACCGATTGGAGTGTCGTGCCCAACCTCGTAAGTCCGGCGTTTCCCAAACGAGAAGGAAGCGTTTCCGGAAGCCTGCCTGCGTTTTCGCAAATTCCCGGTCAGGCTACGTCTGAAACGATGTCGTCAGAGTCTCTTGTCGTGCGTTCGAGGTGATCAGCATCATTCGTGATAGACTTGGAAGTCACTCGTTCGAGACTCTTGGCTTCCCGCGTGACGCGTCCCATGGCCGAGGCTGGAACTCGAACATGGATGATCGTGGCTTCGTCCGTGTAGTTTTTGGACAGGACCTCGCCCTTGTCACAAAGGTAAGCCAATAGACCACCATTGGCGGGATCAAGCGTCACGTTAAGTTCGATGAACTCGCGCCCCAATGCTTCGCCAACTGACTCGGTCAAACAAGCCAGGCCTTTAGCGCCCTTAGCACTTACGGGGATCGCATTGGGATATCGATCCAAGACTCGATTGAGCACCATCGGCGAGGTGATCGCATCGATCTTGTTGAGCACCAGCAACGTTCGTTTTTCTTCAATGCCAAGATCTGTTAGGACATTGTAAACCGATTCAATCTGTTGAAAGACTTCCGGATGAGAAGCGTCAGCAACGTGCAACAAGAGGTCAGCTTGCCGAGTCTCTTCGAGCGTCGATTTAAATGAAGCGACCAGTTGGTGTGGTAAGTCACGAATGAAACCAACCGTGTCAGATAGCAATACGGTTCCCCAGCCCGGCAACTGCCACCGTCGCGTTCTCGTATCGAGCGTCGCAAACAACTTATCTTGAGCCAGCACGGTCGCTTCGGTCAACGCGTTCATTAACGTGCTCTTACCGGCATTCGTGTAACCGACCAAGGATACCGTCGGCGCTTCTTTGCGAGCTTCGACTTGTCGTTCCCGTCGACGTTCGACTTCGCGAAGTTCGTTCGTGAGATCCGAGATACGTTTTTGAGCCAAACGGCGGTCGACTTCAAGTTGCTTTTCACCGGGGCCCCGCATGCCAACACCCATGGCCTGGCGTGATAGGTGGGTCCACATACGTTTGAGTCTTGGCAGCGAATACTCAAGCTGCGCTAATTCGACAGCAAGACGCGATTCATGCGTCCGCGCCCCGGCTGCAAAGATATCGAGGATGAGCTCCGTTCGATCAAGGACTTTAGCCTTGGTTGCCTTCTCCAAATTTCGAACCTGAGCCGGTGTGAGGTCGTTATCGAAGATGACGACATCCGCCTCATTGCCTTTAACCATTTGGCGAAGTTCATCAACTTTACCTTTTCCAAGGTAGGTTGAATGGTCAGGCGTGCTGCGTTTTTGAATTAGTTCGTCGACGACTTCCGTGCCCGCCGTGGTCGCTAAGCCGTGCAGTTCCGCTAGGGGATCAGCGGCCACGTATTTTTCACCAGTAATCAGCCGGGCCAAGACGCTGCGTTCGGGAGCATCGTCTTTGACAAGATGGGTTGAATGCACGAGGTGGAAGGGATCCTTTCTTCAGGGGGGGCCTTGTGATCATCCGCGACGCGAACAAATTAGCACGCCGTCCGTTTGACCTAGTCGCATTATAGTCGCCTTCAGCAATGTCAAGGTTCGCGGTGGTAGGCATTCGCAATTCAGCTTTGGTGCGAATCCGGTTCTTCGGGATATTCCATGCAAACGGTGTGACCAAACGTGTCACGGGGGTCGCGAAGAATGCATCACGTCGTTGAGAGGAAATTTCTCAACTACTTTTTCAAGATGTGATTCGGAGCCTCCCATGACTCAACCGCTGCTTTTCGACCTCAACTCGAACCCAGAAACAACTCGTCAGGCGAGTGCGATTCCCCAGCTTGAGGCTCCCATGGGAGAGCTGATTCCTGCGGAACCGAGTGTAGTACCAATCACTGCCTCACAATCGTCTGAACGCGTCAAAATCGAGCCGCCTGTCGAGTCGCTAGGCTTTGTGGGAAGTGATGAACCGGGCCTCAATCACATGGGTGATTTGGCTCGTTTGGTGCTAATGCGATACGCCGGGGTGGCGGCCCGCTGGGCCCGCCGCCGAGCGCGTGCTGCTGCCGCGAAAGCCTAGGAGTGTGGTGAGAAATATAGTGGTTAGAAAGCCCAGAATGGGCGATAGCACCATGCCGGTGGGCTTGCCCAACGGTAAGAAATGGTCACTTGTTTTCCCTTCTATCCTGTCGG
>JBCCKZ010000900.1:0-2216 GCA_039027135.1 Planctomycetota bacterium | reverse complement strand
GCTCTTCCGATCTCCGCACTGTCTGTTCATGGTTTTACTCAACGGCGCTTTTCAACTGATCGCACTCCAAACCCTTCATTCATAACGCCGCTGACTCGATTGAGACCGCGCAGTCCTTATAACTTGGCTGGCGGCTGTGTGGGTCAAAGTGTGACAGCGTTAGGTTGTTGGTTTCTTCGTAGTGCATGGGCATGAATGCTTGCCCGATCGCAACGGTCGGTGTCACGGACGCATTCGCTTCGGCCTTCCCACGGCGTGATGTGACAACCACTCGTTCGCCATGCTGAATGCCGTAGTTCTTCGCGTCGGCAGGATGCATCTCGATATAAGCCTCATTCGGGTACAGCTGCCTTAGTACCGGACTATTCTGTGTTCGCGTCTGTGTGTGCCACTGGCTGACGGTACCCCGGCCGGTCAGCAACCAAATGGGATAGTCGGGACAGGGCACTTCCGGGGCGGCGGCGATTTCATCGACAATCAAACGGGCCTTGCCATCGCTATGAAAGAACTGCCCATTCGTGAACAAACGACGCTGTTGCTGCGGTTCGGAATCCACCTCCGCATCCTGTTTCGACCAAGGCCACTGGATACCACCACATCGATCAATCTGCCGATAACCGTCGATGCCCGAGATATCACACGGACGACCACGGCTGAGTTCTTGAAGGATCTCAAAAACCGCTTCGGGATGAGTCCACCGCGCAAACATATCACCCAAGCCCCAATAGTGAGCGATCCCCCGAAAGATCTGAAAATCCGCCAGCGCTTCCCCGGGCGCCTTGCGGACTTTCTTAAGTAGTCCGTAACGACGCTCGCTATTGATGAACGCACCCTCCTTTTCGCCCCACCCCGCCGCAGGCAAGACCAAGTCAGCGTGACGCGCCGTATGTGAGTTGGAGTACATGTCCTGCACCACCAAAAACTCGAGCTGGTCAAGAAGCTCGCGAACGTCACCTTGATCAATCCAACTGTGAGCTGGATTGGTCGCGATGACCCAAAGCCCGCGAATTTCACCCTTGCGAATGCCTTCGATGATCCGGTCATACGACCAACTGGGTTCCGAAGGAATTCGGTCGACATCGATATCAAGAATTTCGGCAACTTCGCGTCGATGCGTCTCATCATCGAATCGACGATGGCCTAGCAGATTCGTCGTGTTACTCCACAACCGTGAGCCCATTGCATTGCACTGACCGGTGATGCTATTGGCACCTGTGCCGGGCCGACCAATGTTGCCTGTAATCAGTGCGATATTGATGATCGCTTGAGCGGTTCGTGTTCCCTGGTAACTCTGGTTCACCCCCATGGTCCACCAAAGCGACGTCGCTTCGGCTCGCCCAATTTTCTCAGCCACCCGACGAAGCTGATCAGGATCCAAACCAGACTGAAACGCCACTGTATCGATTAAGAACTCGGCGACACGATCTCGTAATTCTTCGAATCCGCTTGTGTGCTGCGAAATGAAATCGTCATCGATATAGCCTCGTACGATCAACTCATTCGTGATCGCATAAAGCACCGCCAAGTCCTGTTTCGGCCGGAGCTGCAGGTGCTCGGTTGCGGCCATCGCCGTCTCGGTCCGTCTGGGATCGAGCACAATGATCTCGGGCTGCTTCGGATTGCGAAGCACCCTTTCCCACATGATCGGATGACCAATGCACGGATTCGCACCCACAAAAACCAGACAATCGCTTTGCTCGAAATCATCGTAAGTGTAAGGCGGTGCATCAAAACCGAACGATTCCTTGTACGCGGTTACCGCAGTCGCCATACACTGCCGCGTGTTGCCGTCCCCGTGCACCAGCCCCATCCCGAACTTGGCCAACGATCCGAGCAGTGCCATTTCCTCACACGGGATCTGACCAGTCGATAAGAACGCCACCGAATCGGCGCCATGCTTTTTTTGAACGCCTTTGAAACCCTCACAAAAGCGTTGAAAACCTTCGTGCCAAGAGATGGCCTGCAAAGAACCATCCGGCTGCCGAACCATCGGCTGGGTCGCACGATCGTCGCTATCGAGAACGCGGAGTGCCTCCCAGCCTTTTGGACATGCCATTCCCAAGTTGACAGGATATCTGGTTTCGGGCGTGAGCCCTACCACCGCTCCCTCACGAACATGAAGCCGCAAACCACAACCGGTCGCGCAAAAACCACAAGTGGCCGTCGTGGTGACATCCGCGCGGAGCGATTCGTGCGTCATGCCCAGCCCGTGCTCG
>JBCCKZ010000899.1:0-2221 GCA_039027135.1 Planctomycetota bacterium | reverse complement strand
GAAGCATTCCGCGGGATGAACATCCTTACGCCGACGGTGATCGGTAATCGAATCTTCACGTCCACGTATGGCGGACGCTCGCACCTGTTCGAGGTTTCGCAGAGCGGCGGGCCCTACAGCGTGAACGAAGTTTGGAACGAGAAATCACAAGGCTACATGTCTTCGCCGATCGTGATCGAAGATACGATCTACATGCACGGGAAGAACAAGCGTCTGATCGCAATGGACGTCAACTCGGGTGAGATGCTTTGGAGCAGCCAGCCGATGGGCAAATACCAAAGCATGATCCGCCAAGGAAAACGATTTCTCGTGCTCGACGAGCGAGGTGATTTGATGCTGCTTCGCCACAACCGTGAAAAGATGGAGATCGTCGACCAAATCAAGGTCGCGGATGATTCTTGGGCACACCTCGCCGTTACCGATGATCACGTCATCGTGCGAGATTTAGCCGCGCTGAAGGTCTTTCGCTTCACGCGTGACTGAATCCATCCCGCCGATAGCAGTTCGCTGATTTTGAACACGCCTATTGCGTGGGAAGTTGCAATTGATCTCCCCAAATCCAGGGGAGGACGCCCCAAACGAACAGAGAGACTAGGGCTATCGAAACGAGGTTCAGCACGAACTCCGTCTTTGCCATTTCTGCGATTGTGAGCTGCCCAGACCCAAACACCACGGCGTTGGGCGGAGTCGCTACCGGCAGCATGAAAGCACAAGAAGCAGCAATCGTTGCCGCCACCATCAACGGCAGGGGCTCGGCACCGATTGACACTGCGAGAGCCGCCAGCACAGGTAAAAACATTGTTGTCGTGGCCACGTTGCTGGTGACTTCCGTCAAGAAGTTAACGACCGTAACCAACACGACAATCCACAACAGCAGTGACGGCAAATGAAAGGCCGTGAATTGGTCGCCCAGCCACTGCGCCAGTCCGGTGACCTGGACGCCTCTTGCGAGTGCCAAACCGCCGCCAAAGAGCAAGACAATGCCCCAAGGTAAGTCGCGGGTCTTTTCCCAGCACATCAGAAACTCAGGTTTCCCTTGATCGTCTTTTCCCGCTGGAATCAAAAACAATACGATCGCCGCAGTGATTGCGATCATCGTGTCGTCCACTCCCGAGAGTACAGGGAACAGTCGCTGCAACACGGAACGGAACATCCAGCACGCTGCCGTGATGGAAAACACCACCAACACGTTTCGTTCTTGCGCAGTGATCGATCCCAACTGACCAATCTGCTCCTTGATCGCAAGACCTGATGCCTGCGGAGAATCGGCATGCAGACGAAAACGCAGGTGAGTGAGATAGTACCAACAGACCAGCAATAGGATCAGCGAGATCGGCGCCGCAAAAATCATCCACTGCGCAAATCCAATCTCGATGCCGTACTTGTCGGTCACCATTCCGGCCAGCACCAAGTTGGGTGGCGTCCCGATCAACGTCGCCACGCCACCTATCGACGCGCTGTAGGCGATACCCAGCATCAGTGCCTTGCCGAACGGACTGGCCGCCGTATCGGATCTGCTCTCCGCCGTTGTTTTTGATGAACCGCCGGTGAGTTGCGTCACAATCGCCATTCCGATTGGCAGCATCATCACTGAGGTTGCTGTGTTCGATATCCACATAGACAGCAAAGCGGTTGCGGTCATGAATCCTAGAATCACGCGTGCGGGACTGGTACCGATGAAGCGAATCAAATGAAGCGCAATTCGGCGGTGTAAACCCCAGCGTTCAATCGCCAGTGCCAATAGAAAACCGCCAACGTACAAGAAGATGTATTTGTGTCCGTAACTGGACGTGGTTTCATTGATTCCGAGTGCCCCGCTGAGCGGGAAAGCAACGATGGGAACCAATGAGGTCACCGCGATCGGCACGACCTCGGTGGTCCACCAGAGGGCCATCCACAACGCAACGCCCAACACTGCTGCTGCAGAAGTCGAGAGCACCTGCCGCTCGGCAGAGGTTTCCACGGTACCGGGAACGTCGGCGCCGGCAAGTTGCCACAACAACAGAAAGACCACCGGCCCGATGAGACCAATCACTACTCTCAACCAAACAGTCATCGCCTTCACCACAATCAGAACAGGAAAACCGCGCGTTACGATTCGCCAGGCCTTTCATTCTTCCGCGACCGAGCCAAACCTTTCTTGGATATCGATGAGCTTGCCTGCGGTCAGGAAGGCACGATACGAGAACTTCAGCCCCGGTTCCAACGCGAACGTTTGCAG
>JBCCKZ010000898.1:0-2233 GCA_039027135.1 Planctomycetota bacterium | reverse complement strand
GAAAGTCTCGCCCTTGGCGACCGATGATCCCGCGCTGCTAAATTCGACCGTATCGGCACCCAACCGTTTAGCTGCCAGCGAAAAGCTGTTTCGGGTTCGAGTGCTGTTCTCGAAAAACAAGTTGGCACATGTTTTTCCACTCAGCAGCGAAACTTTATTGCGACATCCGTTAGTCGCTTCCTTCAAAGCATCAGCGACGTCCAGTAGCGTTTTGATCTCGGAGCTGGATAGGCTCTCCAAATCCAATAAATGACGCCTTGTCCACTGCGAAGGGAAATCAAATCCAATTGACGGTGCGTTGGACATGGCGGCTGTTTAAAGAGAGTCAGCTCTGGGTTCAAAACGCGAGTACCGATTGAGTCCTCGTCGAGCTGCACAACACGGTATGCGAAGACTTGATGAAGATCGAGTGGGCGAAAACGAATTTGTTTCTCGGCACAGAAGCCTGCCTTTGAATTGATCCCGTTAACGGTACGTGCATAACCTGTCAGATCAATCGTCTCGCTGAATAATCTACTCGCTTTGTCTGGCGGAAAACGCGAGGCAGATCCACGCGAAGATCCAGGTTAGTCCGCCAAGCGGAGTGATAGCGCCGAGCCAGGTCGTGTTCGTCAACACCAGCAGATAGAGGCTTCCACTGAATAGAAAAAGTCCGGCGACGAACAATCGTGTTGCCCAGCGCAGGCACTCTGCGTGACCCGACGCTGATGCCAACGCGAGCAACGCGACGGAGTGGATCAAGTGGTATCGAACACCAACATCGAACTGTCCTAGGCGTCGCTCGATCAGTTCAACTTCATACCCGCGAGCCGCCAGCATCGCGTCCAACCCGTGCGCACCAAAAGCGCCAATCGCGACTCCGACGGCTCCTGTGATCCCCGCTGCGATCAAGACATTTCGTGACACGGATAGACTCGGAGGGTATCTAGTGATTCAACATCGTCGAATCGAGGCGTCACCACGCCTGCGATCGTGTGAAGAACGAGGGTCCCGTTAGTCGGTTTCTACTTGCTCTCGAGCAGCTTCTTGACGGCGCCGATCAGCCGATCCATCGGGAAGGGTTTGCGAATGTAATCGCTGACGCCCAGAAGCTCGGCGTACGCCTTGTGTCGGCTGCCTTCATTTCCTGTGATCATAACGACTGGCAGATTCTCGGTTCTGACCCGTCGCAGCTTTTCCAACACCAAGAACCCACTCCGCTTGGGCATCATCATGTCCAACACCATCAGGTCAGGATTCTCCTTTTCCGCCAAAGCGAGTGCCTGGTTTCCATCTCGGGCGACCGCGACGGCATAGCCTGCACCCTCCAATGCATAACGAACTGACTCGATGATTTCGGCATCGTCGTCGACTACCAGAATCTTTTGCGGCTGGTCCTTGGAAGAATCAGAAGAGGGTGTTTCCGCAACGTCAGATTCGGGCTTCGGTTGATCGTCCATACGGTCGTTGGTCTCAATCAATTACGGAGAACGTCGAGAGCTACTGTGCCAATCTATTTCGCCGAGCCCTCTTTGCCGACGAACAGCCAATCCGACACGATATCAAATTGCCAAGACCTCCACAGCGTCCGAACTTATGTTCAGTCCCGTAGAGATCCCAGAAAAAGCAGCTTGTGGGTAAGACTGGAATGGCGTG
Organism: Planctomycetota bacterium; assembly: GCA_039027135.1. Classification (GTDB taxonomy): domain Bacteria; phylum Planctomycetota; class Planctomycetia; order Pirellulales; family Pirellulaceae; genus Rubripirellula. The sequence goes on along the minus strand of JBCCKZ010000898.1, from coordinate 598 downwards.
TGGTCGTACAGAACCCCAGAAACCGTAACCTAATCTCGCCAGAAACCAGCTACTCGGAAACCATGCACGATGTCTGATCGATCGACGGTCAGTTGGCGGAATAAACGACCGGATGAGACCGATTCGAATCATCGGAGGTCTGTCCGCCTGAAAGGATCAGGTTCATTGCCCAGCGATTCAGGTCCGAAAGAACAACTGTGTCCATTTCATCGTTGCCTGGGTATTGCCGTAATTCCACGCGGCTTCCAATCGACATGGCCGTTTGGCAATCACGACGGAGGCTTTCCGGTGTGTAGTCGGGGTTGTCTTTGCCCCATTGCCAAAGCATGCGCAGTTTCTGACCGCGCAGTTCTTTGTAGTCCTTGATTGAACACTCAGGCATGTGTCCGCCAACCGAGACGGCGCCCGCGAAAAGGCGAGGTTGTCGCATCGCGATTCGAATCGCCATGGTTCCTCCGCTGCCGTAGCCCGCAATCACGATTCGATCTGTTCGGATGCTGTATTGGGCCGTGGCCGCGTCGATTGCCTCAACGACACTGTCATGGGCGACACCGATTGCAGCCGGGCTGTCATGCCAGCGAAACCGATGACCGCTCGG
>JBCCKZ010000897.1:0-2243 GCA_039027135.1 Planctomycetota bacterium | reverse complement strand
GTCAAAATCAGATCGTCCAATTAGCTCTTCGACCGGCTTACCCATCTGCTCACACGCACGCGCGTTGGCATACTGGATGCGTCCTCTCGAATCCTTGCGCAAGACACTAAGAGGCAAGCTCTCGACTAGCGAAAGATAAACGGCTTCGGAGTCACGGAGTGCGCCTTCAAGATGATGCCGATCTGTCACAACGCGAGTCAGACCACCAAAGTGCCCTGGATGATCTGGATTCAAAGAAACAATCGTCTCCGAGACCCGCTCGGTCTTCTTGCCGTCAACAACAATTCGATACTCAAGCTCTACTCGTTTTTCTTTTGCCAAGCGACTCCATGTATCCGTGACATGCTTACGGTCTTCGGCGTGGATGTAACGAAGTCTATTGCTTGCGTCCCCTAGCAGATCATCAGCCTTGCATGAGTACAGACTTTCCGAAGCTGGGTGAACCCAGACGAGCCTTCCTTTGGAATCCATTACCCAGGGGACTTCAGAGACCATCGTATTGAGCGCAGCGGGGCATGAACGGATCGCACTATCAACTACCCGTTCACGTTGTACTACATTCGTCGGATTATCACGCGTTTCAGCATCGTTATCAGCGTGTGTTGCATCGGATTCATTCATCGATTCAAACTCAGAAAAGATCCAAAGGATGGACAGAGGCGAAGAATGCAACCCGTATCATAGACGTTCAACCCTTTGATTGCTCGCCGAGAGACAAACGAATGTCATCAACGCGAACGACCGTTTCCTCGGATGGCTCCGTGATGATCAGATTGATCGCACGAATCCATTCGAGCTGGAGCGGGCGATCGCTTTTTCGACTGATCCACTGCTGCCTCGGAATCGTAATCGTTTGTTTCTCACCCCGCTTGATCAGCACTTCTTTGCGGAAAACATCGCGGTATTCTCGCCCATGCGATTGATCGACGATTTGCAGAACGAACGCATTAACGTCACAACTGCGTTTTTCATCAACCGCAACTTCAAGCATTAGGCTTTGGGCGTTCGACCAGTCACGCTTGATCTCGAAGAGTGTCGCGTTGCCTGCCTGCGAAGCTGGAAATTTGATTTCGAGCGATTGAGCGCCGAGAGTCGCGTCCTGCGTCGACAACGATCCGCTGCAATCACGGAAGTGCCAGCGTTCTAGCTCCGCCTGACGTTCGAAGGATGCCAGAAGCGGAAATTCGCGTCGTGACGCCAGTGTGTCGTGAATCGTCGCGACCGGACTGATCCAGGAAAGACCAATCATCAAGATCCCAGTGACGACGAGCGCCCAGCAAAACGGCTTGCTTGCCCATGTTGATCGTGCAGCCACGGTCGGTCGATGAAGCGTCCAAGCCACAATCACGCACAGGGCACCAGAGATCCCCAACGCGTCCGAAACGGCATCGTGAAGATTGCCAGACCGCCCGAAAAAATCCTGTACGATCTCACTTGCAACTCCGAAAACCAGTACCAAGAATCCGACAACCACAGCGCGTGTGCGAATCGTCTTGATCGACGATGTCGGTAACAAGATCTGCAAGCCGAAGAACATGCCAATCGTTAGGCCAGCAAACATCGGGGCGTGCACCATGTCGCCGATCGCCGGAAACATTCGTCCGCGAGACGGAACGGGCATTAGCAGCGCAATCGTTGCGAGCACAGCAATAACCAACGCCGCAGCAAACGCAATGGTCACCTTGCGATTGATGTCCGGCATCGAGTTCGTCGGTTCGTTCAAGGACGATTCACGCAAAATGATGAGGTTCGAAGAAATCGACTGAGCTAGCTGACGAATCAACACCTCTGTGGGACAGGAGACATCAATTCAGGCCTGGAGCACGATGGGCTACCGTTACGCAATGATCGACAAGCCTTTTCGTCCGCGTCACTATCGGGCATCCTAGTCGGCAAACAGTAATTTCCCATCCCAACTAAGCGAGCTTCACAGGAGCCCCCCGGACCATGAATATGTTCAAGTCGAGTTCTGAGGAACAAATCGATTGGGCGGATGAATCGCTTATCGAAAGCTGCGGAAAACTGCTTCTGAGAATTACCATTGGCGGTTTAATGGTTTTTCACGGAGTCGCGAAAGTGCAAGGTGGCATCGACCCAATTAAGGGAATGCTCGAAGCCCAAGGCATGCCAACGCTCGTCGCATACGGTGTCTATGTGGGCGAACTGGTCGCTCCAATATTAATGATCATTGGTTTGTGGACCCGATTGTCGTCTCTCGTGTTCGTGTTCAATATGATCTTCGC
>JBCCKZ010000896.1:0-2255 GCA_039027135.1 Planctomycetota bacterium | reverse complement strand
CCCGCGTCGCAAAGCACGTCGTAGCGTCTGTGCCGTTAGAACACATAATTCGAATCGCCAAAGCGAGAAGGGCAGCCAAAGCAAGCAGGCACCTCAACTTCTATATAAAACGTCTTATCGAGAACATTCTCGAGCCATCTGGTCTCAAGGTTTTGGATACCAAATGCTATGTCACGGCACGCGAGTATGAGAAGTTTGTTTCTCTAGGCCTTGGCAGCCTCAAATACGCCGTGCGATCGACGGCCCTGGGAACCTTCCCAAGAGTTACTCTGGGACTCATAAACACGATGGCAATTGCTCTCTGTGAAAAGAGCTAGGGATACTTCAGCGTTGGTAAGCGTTTCAGGACCTACAGTCACTCCTTCACACGCAGTTCTTTAATCACTTTGGCGGGGTTGCCCGCAACCACGACCCAAGGCGGCACATCACGAGCAACGACCGATCCTGCCGCGACTACTGATCCTTCGCCAATGGTCACGCCTTTCAAAATAATTGCGTGCATCCCAATCCATGATTTGTCACAAATCTGAACGGGCTTTGTCGCGACCGATTCCCAGTCTTTGCTACCACCGATCCAATTCAACACATCATGCTTCCGCTCGTCGAAGTAAATGCTGTGAGAATCATGATCGACAATCGTGACACCCCAAGAAACCATCACGTCATCGCCAATCTCGATCTTCGTGGCGGCAACCAGATCTGACTTTCCGACAAATGTTCTTTTTCCAATAAGAATTGCTGCCCCTTCTCGGTCAAACCGAAGGCTGCCCGAAACAAGCGAGCTTTCACCGATCATCAGCTCAGACCGATGAAAGGCTCCGTGCACTCGAAATGGCCGGAACACGCTTCCATTGGCAATTGAAAGCTTCAAGCCCCTGCTCTTAAGAATGCGAGTGCGAGCCCACTCAGCTATTTTCCGAATCATATGTTCAAGCCAATTTCAGGTCTTCGACGGCCGGTGGGGATCTTAAGCCCTCTCCAGAAACTAGCCTAGATGAATAACGCCACTAACCAAACTTCGAAATTCGTCTCATGGGAAGATGCTGTCGCTTGGCTTATTTCACAGCCTGATCGCCAGGAACTCGTGCAGCAATGCTATTTTGATCGGCCCGTTCGTGACGCCGTTGAGCGTTACGGCAGCAGTGAAGAATGGGTGGCTATCAAAGAGTTCCTGCCGTCCGCAGCCGGACGAGTCTTAGACATCGGTGCAGGCAACGGCTTGGTCAGCGTCGCACTGGCCAAAGCCGGCTGGAAAGTAACGGCATTGGAGCCTGACCCAAGCCAATTCGTTGGCGCGGGAGCCATACGCAACATCGCGTCAGAAGACAATCTGCCCATCAAGGTTGTGGAACAATTTGGAGAATCAATGCCGTTTGATGACTCTGAATTTGACCTAGTCATCGCGAGACAGGTTGTCCATCACGCGCATGATCTTGACCAGATGATGGCCGAAGTATCCAGGGTATTAACACCCGGCGGCCGCTTTATTATGCTCCGAGACCACTTGGTTGATAGCGAGGACGATCTGGTAAGATTTCGCGACGAGCATCCGCTCCACAATCTCTACGGAGGCGAAAACGCCTTTCGCCTTTCCGAATATAAAGCCGCTCTGGCCCGGGCTGGACTGGGTATTCAACATGAGCTGCACCAATTTGATTCTGTGATCAACTACGCTCCCAAAACGAAAGCAGATCTCTGCGGCGTCGTAACAACGAAAATCAGACCGACATGGCTACGGCCTTTCATGGACCGATTACTTGCCTCGGAGCCGCTCTTTTCGCTGGTCACCAAAACCGCTTCAAAGTTCTATCGAAAGCCAGGACGCCTTGTCACGTTTATCTGCGATAAATCTAAAGTAGCCTCGGCCTCATGACTCGCAAATCCGTATTGATCACCGGAGCAAGGGGCTTCATCGGAAGCGCACTGGCACGAAGCGTCTCAAAATCTGGATGTCGCGTAGCCGGGCTGGGACACGGCGCGATTCCTCCCAAACGTCAGTCGAGGATAGGCTTGAGCGATTGGGTAAACGGAGATATCGAGCACGCTAACCTCCAGCAATTAGTGTCCCGCACTGGCTCTTATGACCAAATCTTTCACCTTGCGGGTGCTTCACATGTTGGCAGATCCTTCGAATACCCGGCGGAGGATTTTTCCCGTACAGTTGCTGCGGCCGGAAACCTTTTCGAATGGTTACGGCTAAATTGCCCTGATTTGACTGTTGTTGTCGTCAGTAGCGCCGCTTTTTATGGGGCGGG
>JBCCKZ010000895.1:0-2255 GCA_039027135.1 Planctomycetota bacterium | reverse complement strand
GTAAGGATTGCTACGTCCTATGGAAACGGAAGGAGCCGTTCAATGACTTGCTTCAGGGAACCCTAGAGTTCGCCAAAGAGAAACCTGAGGATTCCGATTTTCATCTAGCGACAGATTTAGCTCGGTCCATTCCCGATTTCAAGAATCGACTAGCCAAGCAGCTAATGATGGAGCCTGATCACTCAGTCTCAAACGGCGTTTCGTATTGGGAGCGATTTATCGCCCGTTTCAAAAAGGTGAATGGCTTCGTGCGTTACCGGCCGGCGATGTTGAGGTATCTCGATGACGCGTTTCAGACTTTGGTGAATGACAATATTCATTATGTTGAGATTCGCGTTCCATTGAGTGAGTTCTTCGATCTAGATGGGAACTCATGGCGGGACGTAGACTATCTTTTGCAATATCGATCTGCATTCGAGATGTTCAAAGCAAAAAATCCCTCGTTCAACATGCGGCTCATTATTTGCGAGAGTCGGTGCGAAAGCAGGCAGCACATTCTGGAGGCATTTCACTTTGCGTCAAAGATGTGGCGAGACGAACCCAGTTTAGTCTGTGGCTTCGACTTGATGGGTGAAGAGTCGCGTGAGTGGCCGTCAGAAGAGATTATGAAAACTCTAGCTGCTATTCGCGCCAAGGACACCGATGCCAGCACTATTCCATTGTATCTTCATGCGGGTGAAACCACTTGGGGGAATAATCAAAACGTGTCACTTGCATGTGAGGCCCAGTGCAAGCGGATTGGTCACGGTTTGAATCTCGTCTTTGCTCCTGAGACTGAGAGAATACTTCGAGAACAAGATATCGCATTGGAGATATGTCCGATCAGCAATCAAAGGCTTGGCTACGTTAACGATCTGCGTCTGCATCCGGGGGTTGGTTATCAACGTCGAGGTGTTTCGTGTGTCCTCGCTTCGGACGATCCAATGATATTCGGGAATCATGGTCTCTCTTTTGATTTTTGGTCCGTTTGGATGGCCTGGGATCTGAGCCTTGACGAAATGAGAGTGCTTGCTGGAAATTCGATTCTCTACTCTGGTTTAGGGCCAGAGCAAGGTGCAAAGCTGCTTCACGACTGGACCGTTCAATGGGCGGATTTTGAGCGAGAACTTGCCACGCAGCGTTTCTGAATACAGGGCAAAATAATGGCGGGCGGTGTCCACGCCTTGCTTTGTTGTCGATAGAATATTGCTCGCGGCAACGATGTCTTTGATTCAAGGCTAAATGACGAAGAAGAATCTCGATCAGAATCTCGTCAACTCAATCTTTGCCGACGCGCTGGACGTCAGTGATGTGGCAGAACGTAAGAGATTCCTGAAGCATGCTTCTGCCACGGATGAGTCCCTTCAGAAGGTATTGCTTGAGATGCTCGAGCATCATGAGAGAAAAGTGAACGAGGATCTCGATTTCTCAGCGGCGGGGATTGTTCGATCCGAGGCAGAAACCCCTTCCGAGTATGGAGCTAAGCCCGAGGAAACGCAGGCGACGAATGAGAGCAACTCTTCCGGCGAGTCAATTGCTTCTGCCGAGTACGAATCACTCAAACGCGGGGAGCTAGGCATTTTCGGACCGGATTTCGATCCAGCGACGCGTCCGAGTCTTGGCCCCTATGAGGTTATCGACAAAATAGGTGAAGGAGGATTTGGATTCGTTTTCCGTTCCGTGCAGAAGGAGCCCTTCCGTCGCGAGGTCGCTATCAAAATACTGAAGCCCGGAATGGATACCGGTCAGGTGGTCGCTCGTTTCGAAGCCGAGAAACAAGCGCTCGCGTTGATGAACCATCCATCAATCGCGCATGCATTGGATGCTGGGGCGACACCTGCCGGGCGACCGTACTTCGTGATGGAATTTGTCGATGGCGTTCCGATCACAGAGTATTGCGATGCGAAATGCCTAACGATATCCGAACGAGTAAAGCTGTTCTTGCAGATCTGCAGCGGGATTCAACACGCTCATCATAAGGGAGTGATTCACCGAGATATAAAACCATCAAACATCTTGGTGGTCGATGATGAAGATGGGCCCCGGCCTGTCGTAATTGATTTCGGAGTAGCTAAAGCTGCTCGCCAACTTACCGACCACTCGGTAGCAACTCAGTTCAATCAACTGCTGGGGACGCCTCTCTACATGTCGCCTGAGCAGGCGGATTTAACGACGGTGGATGTCGATACGCTCACGGATGTCTACTCACTGGGAGTTGTTCTGTACGAGTTGGTAACGGGCAAGCGGCCGTTTGATGCAGACAAGATGAAACAAGT
>JBCCKZ010000894.1:0-2273 GCA_039027135.1 Planctomycetota bacterium | reverse complement strand
GAGAAAAAGCCACCTCCTGCAATGTGGGTTTTATCGACCCATGATCTTTAAGACTTCTGGAACGATCACTCTCAACATCCTTGGTAATCTCATCCGACACGAAGGCAATCAGCCTTTGCCCTTGGGATTGGGCCCACTTTCCTTGCTTCCATTCAAGCCTTTGCCCGTTGATGGAAAAGACGCTTCCATCGACCGAAAACCTAAGACAGTTGTTCGCGCTGATCAAAATGGTGTTGCGATGGATCCCCTGAAGCTTGTCGGAACGCTATCCGTGCTTCGTAAAACCGCGGCGATGGTGCCTGATAAAGATTGGCACTCAGATGCTGATAGCCTCACCTATTTCGAATACAAAGCAAACTATCGGCTAGATTCCTCGACGGATTCAACTTCGTATACTGACGACGGCATCTTCGTTTTCAACCCAATGCAATCCATGCCAGAGGCGGCGAATTTCAACCGAGTATCGAAGGGTCTTGAATATGCGGGACTTTCGGGGAAGCTCCAAACGAATGTGAAGTTTCGACAGTATCGTCCAACTGACCGCTGGTTGGTACTTAGCGGTATTTTTCCCCAAAACGAACCACTCAGTGAAACCGTGTTTGAAGCTCTCGGTGATGATGTTAGAGAGCAACTGCTTGACATTCCCGCCCTCGAGTCCGAAGTAAGGAAAGAAGTCTTTGACCATATATGCCGCCGCGCACCACCGGACTGCCAGAGTGACCTCCAAAAAACTATCGAAGAACTCGCGTTGAGGTACCCTCTCGACACAACCAAAGCCAACCTTCCTTTTCAACTTCGTGATTCTTTCGATAGCTCGCCGACGAAGCGGTCTACCTCCACGGTAAGCTTCTATGGCAGAAGCACTGGTACAAAGAACAATATGACTACCGACGAAATCAACTCTCGATTGGCTCAAGAGTTATTCCTGAACTGGCACACAAGACGACAGAATGCTCGTACGCATGTTCGTTCATGGAGAGACGCATCGGGCCAGTTTGCCTTGGAGGCGACCCTTTCAGGCCGAATCGGCAACACAGCCGTTCTACGTAGTGCTGAAGACGATTCGATTAAGCGTGTACCTATTGGTCGTTTAGATGCCACAAGCCAATTCATCATCACACACTACGCGATGACACCCGAGGCGATCGGTCGCGCAAAAGCCATTCTGGCAACCTACAAATCGGACGACGGGGAAGATTCCTTGATTGAATAGCACTAGGTGTCATGCGAAGCATGACCAACGATTCGCTTGTTCCGCCATGCATAAAGACCAAGAGCGAAGAATGAAAAGACACCCAAACCAATCCATCCAAATGGTCCCCGACGACGATCCCTGGGGCCTCGGCCTTCTCCCCCTCGATCTGGTCCCCCACGGCCTCGACTTCCTCGCTGATAGACTTCAGTCGACGTGTCTCCTGTCGTACTCACATACATGAACTTGGCTCGTTCATTATCAAGAAGTTCATACTTGATATGAGCTTCCCGACCGGAAACCTCATAAGTTAGATCAAATCGGTCACCATCACGCTCAAAGTTGGTGATTTTCGCGCCACGAAGTGGAGGTTGTCCCGGACGCATGGGTGAATCTCTCGGCTGTTGAATTTGATCACCGCTCATTTTCACTTCTCCATGCAATCCTCCATTGACGTAAGGAAAAGTATCCGTCGCGTGATAGTGGTAATGTCCATCATGGGTGTGTCCATTGAACGGGTCTAAGTCATTTGGAATGGTTCCGTCACGATCCGCTCGCCCAAGAATCGGATAGCCATCCAAAGCAAACGCAATCGGATTACCTATACCGACCTGATCCTCAAGGTGAGTCGGCGCGATATGGTAGTGGTAATCATCCCCCCGGCCACAGTGACCGCCCCACTTGTCGAGCTCACCGGCCAAAAACGTGTCTTCCGAACGATTGTTAAGCGCGCAGAAAATAGGCACTCCGTTGACCGCCAGTGCGATCGCGCCTCGCAGAGGATCTTTTAGAACTGAAATAGGGCGGCTCGCCGGCTTTGGATTCAAAGGCAGTCGCCAAGCGTTGTCTCCCTCGAAAGGTTGGGGAAGCGGCACCTGTTGTTGCCAAGCCCGAATACCCACCATCATTCCATGCTCAGGCATTGCGTTGCACTCGATAACTAGTTCGCTTCCATTAACCTGAGCCGAAACGGACTTAGAAAAAGGCCCAAATGCTTCGACGGCCGGACCACCGAGTGAAGGGCGTTTAGCGTTCGCATTTCCACGTGCCGAATTCCTTGTTTGACCCTCCGACGCAGGAG
>JBCCKZ010000893.1:0-2295 GCA_039027135.1 Planctomycetota bacterium | reverse complement strand
GCCGCAGTGAAGTTCATAGGTTCGACCGTTCCATTTACAGGTGGCTTCGCTTCGTTCCTCGGTGACTATTATCCAGATCATGTCACCAGGCAGATCAACGACTTCAAAGAAGCTCTTCACGATCATGCAGAAAAGATTGACGAATTAAGATGTGACGCCGATCAGCTTAGCGCACTTACGAGCCAAGTCTTGCTGGAAGTTCCAAAGACTACATCTGATGAGAAGCGAGCCGCATTTCTTGCGATACTTCTCAATTATGCAAATGGGAAATCGGCTGAACAGCATGAGGTCGACGCATTCGTATCCGTGCTTTCGCCGCTGTCGGACCTTGAAATGCAGATACTTAGCGTTGCGGTTTCCCCAGGTGAACATGCGATGGGGAAAGGACTGCTGCATCCCGGCCAAGCAACAGGTGATACAAACATTGCTCTTCGCCAAGTTATTGAGGGCGTTTCCGAGGAGATACTGATGTTTGCATTCAACGGACTGAGAGCGAAGCAGCTGATCAGCTCACCCGAGTTGCCCGGTGCAGCAATGGGAGGCGAGGTTCGGCTTGGGAACCTGCAACTGTCATCTTTTGGACGCAGCTTTCTTGAGTGGATTAAGTTTGGTGAAGACTGATTGCCTACCGCCACATATCACGATCAGGAAGCGGCGGCAGACACGAATTCAAGTGGTTGACAAACTCGGATAAAATCCGCACGTCAATCCACAACTCATCGAAACCTCCCAAGTCTCGATCTTGGTAAGCATGTATCGAGTTGCGTCTATCTCGAATGTGGGCAACCCAAGCTGACCAATTGCGTTGATCATGCTCGTCCCAGATTTCTGACTGAAAAATGTGCCGTAGCTTTTCAAGCATGAGTCCATCGGGTGATTTGACGTCGGACGTCTTCTGGTTCCACAGTGTTTTGAAAACGCCCGTTGAGCGTTGCGTCTTGACGCTCCTCTCGTAGTCACTTGCGTGCACGCTGAGAAAGAACTTCATCGACCCTTCAAGTATCGCACCCAGCGCCGCCCACCCGAGAATCAACTGACCGGAAGTCGACTTGCCCGACTCATCTTCAATTACAAGATTGGGAAGTGCGTTCGCCAATGAATAGAGCCAATCAAGCCTGCATTCATCAAGCAACTCTGCTGCCTCTTTTGGTGCCCAACCTTGGAGGTATTTCCATTCTCGCTGCCACTCATCAAGTGTTTGAATCAACCCATTCAGCGATCCTTTCGGGCGATATGAATCAATGTGCTTTTCACAATGCTTAAGCATCGCTGTAAGTGGATCAGGATCAGCAAGACGGTGATCGACGCCAATGTCGATCAACACATTGCTGGTGAGTCCACTGTTGTTGCAAAGCACCTCTGAATCGGAAAACGCAATTACATCGTCGGACCGTGAATGCAGGATGGTCGTGTTGGCTTCAACTTTCGTCGCCGTACCCCATCTTTTCCAAGCGGGACACAACAGCACGAGTGGTGTCTTGGATGATTCAATATTCATAGCGACGGCGCCGCCACGAGAGGAGCCAACAACCACACTAGGCTGGTGTCGATCGAACTCGGATTGTGCAGTCCTGACTGCGACTTCAAAATCTTCGTCATCAAGTTTTGGATTGATGACCTCGTGCCCATGGTCGATCAGGAATGTTGGCTTAACGCCGCCGGGACTGCTTTGCCAGCCATGTAGGAATAAGATTTTCATTCTGAATAGCGGTCCTCAGTCTTTGCCGATCCATTTGCCTTCGGCGTCGAAGTTAGATGTGCCAGAATACCCCGATGCATTCCACACGAGGTCAAACGACGGACGTAAAACGTCCAATGCATCTCTATCTAGGTCGTCAATTATCGTCTCCGGCAAAAGGAGCACATCACGATCAATGTCCCTGCGCTCATCTGAGAAATACCCGCTTGTCGGTATCCTTGCGCCCTTCACGCCAACAAGAGATATGAAGCACCAGATTGGTGGCTCCACTCCAAGCTCACGCAATCCCTTCATGTATCGGGTCATTGACGCAGGGCGATATGTAAGGCCGTACTCGTAGTGTCCTGCTAATAACAGCTTGCCCCTGTCTTCGGTCTCTGCGACTATCTCCGTCTGAACACCCTCAACAATTCCATTATGGAAGAACTGAGTGTATGAACGAAACCCATCTCCTTCATCTCTCCCCGAATAGCTAACAGTGCCATCCAAGTTGAGGCGATCATCCCAGCTAGTCGCATTCAATGGTGGAAAAAGTGATGGCTGATGCTGCCTATCGCTAAGATCAAACCTCTGCCTCGAACGAAACGACGATACGG
>JBCCKZ010000892.1:0-2317 GCA_039027135.1 Planctomycetota bacterium | reverse complement strand
CGCCAAACTCAATTAATTGATTTGTCTCACCGAATTCTGGCCAAGTGAGAGCGGGGTTTGGATTTCCAGTCTGTGCGAAGGCGACCCACGCAGACATCATGGAATGAGTCAGTTTTCGATCCACGTCATTTGTCGGCAGCCATTCATCGTGTGTATCAAACACGTAAGGAATTTCTGCCCCATGATAGCTACCGATCTGCTTGGCCGGTAATGAAGGTCTTACGCGGCTGAACCTGTAAACGTAGACGGATCCCCCGTTTTTAGTGACCGATTGGGCTAGTCGGCGACCAGGACATCGCATCTGGTGAGCTGTTTCAATCCGGTCAAGTGCGCCGACTTTCCCGTGATCCGATATTAAGTTTTCGATCAAGGACAGGGGACCAGGAAACCGCTGCTTCCAAGCTTCGATTTGGACATCAACAGACTGCTCATCAATGTACATTCTCCACTCATCGGAATTCGTTCCAATGATCAGGTCTACCGCATGCACTTCGTCATCGGCGATGTACTCATGAGGAGCCCGCGGTAAGATCCTGTCACCTGATACCGGAGTGAACCATTGATCAGGAAGATCAGTTCTACTGAGTATTAAGAGGTCCTCAGCTGATAGATCGCGAACATTCTGTTCGTTTGCCGCCAAGGCGAGACGAGAATAGGTTTTTCGTGCATCTTCTAATGTAGTCTTCTCGATGAACTCAAAACCAGCTGACTGATGGATCACCCTTTGAAAAAGCCCCTTGGCGCTTGGCGTAACCAGCAAAGTCCCAATAGACGACGCCCCAGCTGACTCCCCGAACAGGGTTACATTGCTTGGATCCCCGCCAAAACTCTGGACGTTTTCCTGAACCCACTCGAGCGCCTTGATCTGATCCTTCAATCCAAAATTCACATCGTTGGGACCGATGTATCCGAATGGACCAAGCCGGTAGGCGATTGATACGACGACGACATCTCGTCTTGCGAGGTCTTCACCGATGTAGTTCGGTTCATAAGACCATCCCCCTGAGTAACCTCCACCATGCACCCAAACCATGACTGGAAGATCCGAGCCTTCTGCAACGCTGGGAGTCCAAACGTTCAAATACAAGCAATCCTCACTCTCTCTAACCGGTCGAGCAGCAAGATCGGGAGATTCGCCCATGTCTTCGATTAAGCCTTGATACCATTCAGTCGTTTGCCCGCCTTGCACGCAAGCCGGCGCAAAAGACGTGGCGCTCCGTATTTGAGTCCATGGATCTCGCGGAAGAGGTGCCTGCCACCGGAGCTCCCCAGTTGGTGGTTTGGCGAACGGCACTCCAAGAAAGGCGTAGAGGCCATTAGCTACCTGCCTTCCCTCAACTGGTCCGTCCGCAGTTTCGACTTTAACGTTTTGACCTACGAACCGATCAGTATTTGAACAGGCGCTCAAGCCCGAAGAAAATGCAAGCAGAGCAATGCAAATGAAGAGCGATGAGCGCAGCACTATCACGACGCTACTCGTCTTCAATTCTGACGACGACACTCCCTTTCACATTTCCACTTTCGATGAGCTCGTGAGCCTTTGCACACTCTTTAAATGGAACAACAGCGGCAATCCTGTGGACCAACTTGCCATCAGTGAGAGCTCGATCAATGTCTCGGATCGCACTTTGCTTGGCGTCATCGGGCATTGCGTACACGATTGCCATGTACACGGTAAGATCCATAAACATCATACGGTAGAATGGGATAACTGGATTCAGATTTGAACCTGAAGAGTAGGTTGCGATCGTTCCTCCGATCTTAATAACCTCTAGGACCTTTTCTATGTTCGTCGCAAACTCAACTTCAACGACACGGTCTACTTTTCGACCGTTTGTGATCGACAATAGTTGTTCCGGCCAATCGTTATCTCGGTGATTGACGATAAAATCGGCACCAACCGCCAAGCACGCTTCCTTATCTTCTTCATTGCTCGCCGTAGCGATAACTGTTGCACCAGCCATCGCCGCCCACTGAATTGCGTAGAAACCAACACGGCCTGCTCCTCCAGTCACGAGTATGACTTGGCCTTTGACGTCCCCACCAGAAAAAACCGTGCGATGAGCCGTCATTGCGGGAATGCCCATGCATGCGCCGACCTCAAAACTGGCTTCCTCAGGCAACGAAGGAGCCAAAGCGGAGGGTATACTAACGAACTCAGCAGCTGTTCCAAAGCGACGAGCATACTGAGCCTGATAAATCCAAACGCGTTCTCCGATCCGCGATTCCGGCACACCATCGCCAACCGTCACAATGACACCAGCACCATCGCTATGAGGAATAACGTGCCCACCATCTAATAAATTTGGAAATGATG
>JBCCKZ010000891.1:0-2322 GCA_039027135.1 Planctomycetota bacterium | reverse complement strand
CAACCACAGATTCCATGAAGGCAAAGCACTCCGCCATCGCCGGACGCCCAGGTCCGAGGACGGTCATCATGGACAACCAACCGGTCGCCACCGGAAACAGGAATAAACCACTGCTGTGAAATCAAATCTTTGGCATCAAGTTTTAACCCGGTTCGTGGCTTGATGATGGTCTGCAGATGTCCTCCCCGCAAATACCGGTGCGGTTGATATAGAGGTGGCTCGTATCGTGCCAACCAGGTTCTTGACACTGAATCAAATTGCTGTCCAGTTCTCTCCGACCGTGCAATTTCATGTGTCATTTGAGAGCTTCCAAGAGATCAGGCAATTGCTTGCTACAGCCTCGCAACAGAAAGGACGCTTACCTCTTGATTGGCCAGAGGATGGTGTAGCCTGCTTGCGACTGATAAAGAAGAAAGAGAATCAATCCTCGCTGAGTACAACACGCGTCTAACCTGGATTATTCATGACTTTCATAATTGACTGCAAGTAGAGTGGATTTAAGGGTATCGATTGCTTGACACCGCGGTCGGCGCGTAGAGCCCCTTACCCCAAATATCAGAATTGATCTTGAGTCGACAAACATCACTTCGATGGGCTTTACTAGCCACTCGCCCGATAGCCAGATAGGGCGACACTGACTCGGTGAAGATAACGCCAATGTGGCCAAGACGAGGGAATAAGAAGACGGACCTTTCGGCTAAGAAGTTCCACACGCCCAGCCACCTTCACAATCAACATTCTCCAAGTCATCGCCTGACCACGCCCAAGAGGGTCGTGCCTTCGGTTGCGATTGCGATAGGTGCGTTTGTGCAAATCAGAACATGCCTCAAACGGGATGCCATCGAAGTCCTCGGGTTGTTCGAGTGGATCGGATACGATCCCACGTAGCTTCGCCAAAAGATTGTAAGAAACGCAATGCAACATCATCCGAAAGAGATTGGCCATGTAGCGGTGGTCACTTAGACGCCCGGCGAAAAGATCCAAACTCAACTCTTTGTTCCGGTTTTCGCTCTCGCCGCGATCACCATACTCCTGGTAGACGCCGTCGGGATACTGTTCAGCCCCAGCGCGATTGGTCACCACGACACGTCGGTTCGTCCCTTCTCGGGTTACCTCGCATTTGAAAACTAAGTCACGCTCTCTTGTCCAGCTCCGGGCGCGATGCCTGCGATGCATGAAACGGCGTTGTTCTTCGCCTGTTTGTTCGAATGCCGATTCGGCTACACACTTCAATTCATCCGTAAATTCCCGCATTTGTACGTTCATTTGGTAGCCGATGCTGTACGTAACGCCTGGGCGTGACTCAAGTGCCTCGTAAATGTACGGCTTGGCGAAACCACTGTCGGCACGCACATGGACTTCGACGTTCGGGTACCTCTTGCGCAGTGCATCAATGACTCGAAGCAAATCATCATCGGCAGCGAGCGCAACGTTGGCGGTCCCAAACAGTAACGAAGGGAGAACAACCTGTTCGTTCTCGGCGCAGGTGATGACGCGTTCCTGGTACATGTATTGTCCGTAGAACCCATTGAAGAAAGTCAGCTGTTGTTCACCGTGGGTCGGGTCGGCAAAGGTGTCGATGTCGAGGGTGAGCTTTGACGGAGGCTCGTCGAACGAATCCACGAAAGCATTGATGAACCAGTCTTCCAGGGCCAACAGATCTGCTGGAGTCACGGCATTCTCGACTCTTGAAATCGTAGGTTGACTTGCCAAGTCTCTGTCTTGCACCGTTCGATCCGCGATCAACTTAAAGACGGGATCGGATCTTAAGGTGTCGTGATCGTTCTGGTCTTCGTAACCACCGATGATTCCAAAAATCCGCTGTCGAATGACGCTCAGGAGCGAATGAGTCGGGTCGGTCCTTGCATCCGAGATTGCTTTGGCAAACGATTGGGTCAGTTGGAGTTTGTGATCAAGTTCCCTAAACGCGACGAGCCCTCCATCGCAACTGACGTGTTCATCAACCTGCCGAATTTCTACGGTTGATCCGGGAAAAAAATCAAACAACGCTGGCTGTAAATCGTGTACCATCTAAGCGAGCCTTTTTGTGTGTTGTAAGTTGCTGTCAGATACCAACTTGGACGCAGGAAAGGCTCTTTTCGTTCAACTCAAATGAATAATCCGGGCTAGAGTTCCCCACACGCAAATCGCAGTTAACTGAGCAGTTACCACGCCAAGCATTGCAAAGAAAGGGATTGGGTAATCTAAGCAAGACGGTGTGATCACATCTGCGACCCAAAAACCAATACAACAAAATCCAATAAGCACCAAGAAAGCAGAAGTTGGAAGCGGCTTGGAATTCTGAGAAGACGCGGGCGGTGT
>JBCCKZ010000890.1:0-2322 GCA_039027135.1 Planctomycetota bacterium | reverse complement strand
TTGGTTTGGTTCCGCTTTTCAGATGCATCAAATAAAATGTTTGCATTGGGCGATACGCCCAATGGCACTAGCTAAGCTTCGCCAAATTGATGGAGGATTTGTGGTCAAGCTGGAATCGTTTCCAAAGCGTCGGTTCAGAAACCAATCATATCAACGAGCGCAGAAGCTTCGTGATTTGATGCGGGACATGACGCGGGGTGGAACGACTTCGCAAGTTCACAAAGAGTTCGTCAGGGTTACAGGTGAGGATGTTCAGCCTGACCCAATCGAAGAATCGCTCTGGCACCTACATGACTTAGGTTTGCTGGACATTGAAATCGATGGCGAAAACCGGAAGTGGAAAGCAATCAAGCTACTGCAAACCGAATCAAGCGAGAGCCTGAGACTGGCGTCTGCGTAGCGGGCAGAGTCTCTCGCGTCATTGACGGCGATACGGTCGAAGTCACGTTGACTCGACGCGTAAAAGTTCGGCTTGTCGACTGCTGGGCTCCGGAGGTTCGTGGAGACGAGAAAGTTGCAGGCGAGGAGTCGAGGCTCTTCCCGATGAAACTACTGCCAGAAGGTCAGCCCGTAAAAGTCGACATCGACACCAATGGTGCTCACGGACTTTCTGATGTGATGACTTTCGATCGCGTTCTCGCAGAAATGTGGGTCGAAGGCGACGACTCGTCGATTAGCGATCAGATGGTTGAGGCTGGATACGCCACCAGGGAGAAGCCACGTGATTGAGCTTCCTTGGCAAGTTGTCGCTGCATTCGCTGGCGTGTGGTCGGTTTGGTTTTTCGTTTCATCGCTACGAAGAACCGACTGTCAGCAAATGATCCGTGACGCTCAGAATCAATCTCGTCGTGATGCGATTGCAGCCCATCGCGAGGGATTCAAAGCCGGTTTCAACGACGGGCAAAAATACGAAGTTCGCGATCGCGGAGAGCAAGTATGACGCGTTTATTTGCATCAATTGTGATGACAGTCATTCTGTCGCTACTGATGGCGGGAATTGCGTTCTGCGAAGGATTCGTGGATCGCTCTCGGCCAGTCACTGAGCTTGTTCCGCTTTCGGTTGAACGGTGGGCAGCCAAAACAAACACGGGAGTGCACAAGACCGGGATTTGGAACTGGTCACCGGCAAAAGACTACCACGCCGCTGCGGTCAAAATTCAAAGCGATGATGGTGATGGTGGGAGCGGGACTGTGATCGCCACCGATCGCGGGTGCGTTGTCATCACCAATCATCATGTAGCAGCTGATAGCCCCGGCGCAGATGTCGTGTTCCAGACTGGCTTAAGAGCCAGAGGCCAAGTAATACTAGGATGGGAACAGCCTGATCTTTGTGGAATCTTGGTTCGCAATCCTCCAAGGCGTTTCGCGTCTATTGCGATCGCCGCTGGTGGCTGCCAGATCAGTGGTGACGTTGAGGTTCTTGGCTTTGGTGGCCCATCGGGAAGATTCCGCCCCTATTTTGCACGGCCGGTTAGGCATGAGGCACCGCTGTCGATTGATGCTCCAAGTGTGAGCGGAGATAGTGGCAGTGGAATGATCTTTGGCGGGCGCTTGGTTGGTGTTCAGTTCGGAGCGTTTGCGAGACCTAGCGGATCGATCACTGACTCGCGAGGTAGTGCTTGGCCTTTGGTCTATCCAGCGAGCTCAGCAACAACGACACATGTTTTGAGGCAGTTCGCACAAGCCGTGTGTGATCGAGTTGGGTGCCGCCCTAGTTTTCAGCCATGCAATCCGGGTAGTCAGCAGTTGCCCGGCGGTGATAGCCAGTTTTATCCTCAACAAGATGCTCAGGTGCCAATGCCGAGCATGCCGGAATTAGTTCCACCCAGCAATGCAAGGCCGAGCCTTCCAGAAACTCTGCCGATCGTTCCATTAGCTGTCGACTATGACCGTTTGATTGACATGTTGGCCGATGACAAGAGGTTCCGGGGCGACGATGGATCAGATGGCGCGAGAGGTCCGCAGGGACTTCGTGGTCCAACACCAAACGTCGACTATGAGCGGATAGTCGGTGATGTACTGGACCGTGTTCCCAAGCAACCGAGTATTGACCCAACACAAATAGCCGCTGCCGTACTTCGGTCAATCCCGAAAGAGCAAGTTCGGATTATTGACTCAACAACGGGGCAGCTAATCGGTGAGTTGACCATTGATCTCATGGATAACAAGCCATCGGTTTTGAGGTTCGATCCAGGCCGCGAGGCAACGTTCGACCTTTCATCGATAACCGATCAAGACGTTGCAGGACTGGCGGCACGTCTACCAAAGCCTTCACAGCGAGTGATGCTCGTTGATGGCAAGACAAGCTCAATATTGGATGAC
>JBCCKZ010000889.1:0-2323 GCA_039027135.1 Planctomycetota bacterium | reverse complement strand
CTTGTCGAGCGCGACTACAAGTCCCGAGCCGTCGGCACTACCTGGCGTACAGATCAAGTTCTCTCCATCGACGATCGGAGCCCAGCAGAATCCCCACCCGTAGGTTTCAGGTTCCCCAGCGTCCACGCTCTTGATCGAACCGCCAAGCTGACTGACCAGATCCATTGTCCATAGAAGTTTGCCCTCGGTGCTCACGCAAGCAAGATTCCCATCGCCGGTGAGGGCATAAACGCGATCGCCATCAACGGTGGGCGTGGATCGCGGTCCTGCACCCCAAGAATTGCCTTCGAAATCAAATATCTTTTCGTTGAGTGCGATTGACCAAAGCTCTTGGCCACTGGACTCCTCAAGGCAAATCAGCTCAGTCTTTCCGTCGCGGCCGCCCATAAAGAAAGCTCGACCATCCGCGATTGCTGGTGCCGAATAGCCAGTGCCAGCCGTGTCAAACGTCCAAGCGAGGGCGGGCCCAGCATCCGGCCAAGTCGTCAGGAGGCCGCTTTCTGCCGAGCGGTTATCGCGGTCTTTGCCTTGGTATTGCGGCCAGTCATCGGCTGACGCAGTGATTCCATCGAAGAGAGGCAGGCAAATCAATGCCAGCACGACCACCTTTCCAGGGTAAAACACGTCAAATCGCGAGATCCTTTTGAAGCTCGGAAGCGAAACAGGGAGCATTTTGCTGGCAGGTAGAGGGCGGGAGGGTCTTGGGCAGCTTTGATTCAGATTCGACTGGGCCTTTTACAACCAACGGAAGAGCCGCCGTGAGGCATCACTATAGTAACCTGAACCAGTAACGTTAGGGAAACCGCCTCTGGTGGTGCGTCTGGATTAAAACGAAGGGTAGCGGAGCTCGCCAAGAGTTTCGATTTTAAGGGGCATGCTGCAGGTTCGAGACTTCGAGCCCGTCCGAATACCTATCAGCCGACTGGGCACTAGCCCGAGGTTTTTGCCGAAACCCGACGCTAGTGCGTTTCGGCTGAGGTTCTCAGATAGGGTCTTGGGGTAGCGAAGCTCGCCCAGAGTTTCGGTTTTAGACGGCATGCTGCAGGTTCGAGATCGAAACTCTTGGCGAGTTTCGCGATGGACTATCCTGAACTTATGAATTTGACGTACCAGAAGGCAGTTTGCGGACTGCGGGACCAGGCGATCCTACGATGGACAATGCCTTGGGATTGTGTGGCCTGCCAGAGAGTGAGCTGCGAGGTCGATGCCTATTCGCTCAGGGGATTGCGTGCAATTCGAGCCTGATCGAGAGGCTCATCGTCTTCTGCGGCGGTTTGATCCTGACTTACGCCGATCGAGTCTTCTGTCTCAGGTGGAGGAACTGGCACGGCGGGGAGTCCGCGGTAGAGCATCATCGAAAGCTCGGCTTGTTCAACTGCGGAAGGATCAATCGTTTTCAATTTTGCAAGTGCTAGAGTGGCTTCAGGGAGTGGGCAGGCCTTCAAGTACATCACAGCAGCTGGCCGAGCCAGGTGAGATTCTTCGCTTGAGTTTCTAAATAGCTTGACCATTTGATCAATCGCTGACCAATCTTCCCAACGAGCCAAATCGGGTATTACGAGATCGGCTAAGTCAGGACGACCAAGAAGTTGTCGGAGTGCTTTGGCTAGACGCTCTCGGGGCAAGATGTCGAGATCCGTGCCGTGCACACGGATCGCACTGACTGCTGAAAAGGAATCGGTGTACGCGGCATCTTGGCTGGAGAGAAAATCACTTTCGATTCTTGCCAAAGCTGTTTCGCCACCCAAGGAAATGTAACAGGCTATCGCCGCATCCATCCCGGGATCGAACGTTGGGTCTACATCTCGCTTTTGGAGCATCTCATCGAACAAGCTAGTGTCGGATGGCAAACCGCATTGACTAAGGAAAGTCCAGCACAGTCTTCGGCGATGGGTGGGCAATGAATCGTCTCGAAGTTGGGCGACAATCCACTTGCGGTCGAGTTCGCCGCGTAAGCCAACGATGTCCTCCATGGAGGCTTCCGCGAATTCGTTGTAGGCATCGCCGGCGATGAATTCATCTTCATGTGAAAGATATTTCAGGAAGTGTGCCAAGCGTTTGGGACCGCTCTGGGGGATGCTGTCCAAACCGCGGATGTAGGTTACTGCTTCGCTCGATACGGATCTTGGCAGGTCCCACTGAAGCGTGTCTTCCTTGTAGCCCAGTACTAATGAATCAGAATCGTTTGATGCCTCTGGGATGAATGGGACACTGATCACTGAATCCTGTTCCGTTGCGTCGCTCAGGATTGAACATTTTAGGATGCGTTTGACTCGCATTGGGAACCCGGTACTCTCGTCAGGCTCCTCCGTCGTTTGGAATG
>JBCCKZ010000888.1:0-2348 GCA_039027135.1 Planctomycetota bacterium | reverse complement strand
GAACGAAGGTGCCGGGTGAAAGACAGTTTTATGAGGTGTACGTCGTACAATTCGTAAATCTTTCCGCCATGTCATTGGCCCGGCGCCTCCGCGGCTACGCCGCATCCGTCCCACGGCTCACGAAATCACAACGAATGACTTGTGCAGATGCAGATGCCGATGCCCAGGGCGAGGGTAAAGCCAACCATCGTGCGAGCGAATCATTTTGCGTTTGCTGAGTGTAGAGTTGGCCTTTGCGACACCAACATACGCAACGTGTCGATGATTCGCTGTCTTCCTCCCTTGGGAATCTCAAGCAACCGATCACGGCTGAAACCATCACCGTCGGAAGCCGGAATGAACTTCGTCGCGCCGACTTCATCCACCACAACGCGTCCAGGATCCGAGTGCTTGAAGTAGCCTCGCTCGTGCCAGACCGCATCTAGCACGCTTGTCAGGTCCCAGCTGGGGCGGTCGTGATCGGGGCCGCTGTGGACTAGATAAGCATCACGAACGATGTGATTGGGTCGCCAGTTGAAATCATCTCGAATGCTCTCGCGCGGATAGCGAAGGCTTCTCCCAATCTGAAAGTCGCTCCAGATGATCGGGACTTCTTCGGGCCATTGATTTGTGAGGTAAATCATGGGTGGTATGTGATTGCGCACATTGGCTTCCCGATAAGCGGGGTCTCCGTCGACGGGCGTAAAAGCACCAGCCATGATTTGAAGCGACTTTACCTTCTGCGCAACGAGTTCCATGCCGCTTAACGAAGAGAACTCATCGGCAGTGCTCTTGAGGAGTGCCGCGAGGTTCGTTGCCAGTCCGACTTGGACCATAACGATCGAATGATCATCAGCCATGGCAAGTGACCGGCGAAGTACATCGACCGCCGAAGGGGCGTCTGATCCCAACATCAAGTTGTGTGGATGCAGCAGTCGATTGCCATTGGTTCGCTTGACGATGGGAAGGTACTTTGTGTCTCGCGGCGGCGCAAGACTCGTTAAGCCAATCGGAATGTCACCTCGTCCATAGAACGTGTTGATCGCGTCAACCATGGGAACGGTTAATGGGTGCGGACGTGAAATGGTGACGGCTTCAATTGAGCAATGACCGCGGTCAGCCAACGCATGCAGCATGGCCAGCGCGAGCACGTCGTCGACATCGCCGCATATGTCGGTGTCGAAAATAACGCGTGTCTTGCCAAGTCCAGAGATAGATGCATCGGGGGCGACAGAAACAGCTTTGGGCGGTGGTTTCGCTTGAGAGATCTCTTTCGCGGATTCACTCCAGCATTCCGCTTGTGGTGGTTCAACGGTTCTGGCCCATTGATCATGAAGCTCGGTTAGCTGTTTCACCAAATCAGGGCGTGCTGCGGCGTGATTGATTGATTCCGGGTTCTCTTCGGTCAGGTTCCCGAGAAAGACCTTCGGAAGGCGATGGACCTCGGGTTTCTCCTGGCCAAAAAGTCCGAGGCTGCCATTGAGAATAAGCTTCCATGGTCCTCGCCGAATCATCCATGAGTTCTGCCATGCGTAGTGAAGAAGGTCATAGTGGCTATCGGCATTATCACGCACGATCGCGGAAACGTCCTGGCCATCGAATTCAATCTTCGAATCAATGTCTGCTACCGCCAATGCCGTCGGCATGCAGTCCAGGAGCGTCACCATCTGGTCTCGAACGACTCCTGCAGTCTTTGACCATCTTGTACTTTTAGGAAACCGCATGACCATCGGTACGCGTATACCACCTTCGAGGAAGCTTCCTTTTGAGCCTCGAAGTTTTCCGATGTTGCCGCCTCCACCGTTGGCACCGTAGTCATGCCCCTTTGGAAGTCCGCTGGTGTGCTCATCGACGCTGATTCGATACTGTTCCGCAGAGAATCCATTGTCCCCCGCGATCATGATTAATGTTTGATCCGTGAGGTTCAATCGGTCAAGTTGTCGAAGGATAACACCGATGTAATGGTCGGTTGTGCCGACAATGCGAGCGTATGATCTTCGTGGTTCGTTGAGCTTGTCGAATTCCCCCGCATAGGGCTCGATCGCTTGTTCCGGGTAATGGGGTAGGTTCAGCGGATAGTACAGGAAGAACGGCCGATGTCGATTTCGAGAAATGAAATCGGTCGCCCGGTCACTCACCATGTCCATGAAGTACTCGCCTTTACGGAAGACTTCTTGGCTTCCCTCGTAAAGGTCGTGCCGTCCTGAACCGTGGAGCGAATAGTGTCGGTAGTTATCGATGAAGCCTCCGCGAATTCCAAAGAACTCATCGAAACCCTGTTTTAGGGGGCCGTGTGTCTTTGCCGCGCCAAGATGCCATTTGCCGTAGAGGGCTGTGGCATAGCCCGCGTCGCGAAACGCTTCGGCCAT
>JBCCKZ010000887.1:0-2356 GCA_039027135.1 Planctomycetota bacterium | reverse complement strand
TTGGGCGTCACATTACTTTCAATGGCTTCGCCTCGATGCCATGCACAAACCCCGGTGCGAAAGAGCATTCGCACAATGATGCAAGACACCGATCTTTGGCAGAGTTTCATTAGCGGCGTTGCAAAAATGAA
This sequence comes from Planctomycetota bacterium, assembly GCA_039027135.1. GTDB lineage: Bacteria > Planctomycetota > Planctomycetia > Pirellulales > Pirellulaceae > Rubripirellula. The sequence goes on along the minus strand of JBCCKZ010000887.1, from coordinate 2,225 downwards.
ACAACGGTCTGAGGACGATCCGAACGATCGGCGCGGATGGCTGTATCAAGCAAATATCCATGGGACGCCTTTTCTATCCAGCGATGAACTATTGAATCAATGCGACCACGGCAGCATTCAGTTTATTGTTTGGCATCGGGCTTATCTCTTCTACTTTGAAGAGATTCTTCGTGAAGCGTCCGGAAACGATCAGGTGTACCTCCCGTATTGGGAATGGGATGTAGAGGCGCACCGCAGCATCCCCACGCCCTACTACCTCGTCGATGCGCTTTCTCATCCTCGCTTGATGAGCAGTCCATCGATGACGTTGGCTAACGACGATGCTCAAGGGATTGCCGCGGTTGATACTCCTTCCTTCTTTGGGAGCAATGGGGTCGCCACCAACCAACTTCCGATCGGATTCGGGGGCCTGCTACCGGGAACCAGTTTCGGTCCGGGGATTGATCCTGGATTTGCAAATTTCTTGCGAAAGGGATTCTGTGAGGCGCTTGCCCATGACCGCGTACACGGTGCTGTTGGTGGTGACATGGCAGATCCAAGAACGGCGGCACGAGATACGATCTTTTGGTCGCATCATTGCCAAGTCGATCGCCTTTACGAGTCTTGGATTGCGAAACACGGCACGAGCCAGATACTTGCCATAGCGAACGAGATCGATGCTGAATGGAAGTTTGTTGACTCAAGCGATACGGTGGTGACAAAGTCATTTTCCGATGTTCTTTTTTCAAATCAACTTGGATTCGCCTACGATGAACTCGTTGGCGTTACTCCCGAGGAGTCTCTTCTAGCGGCAGCGCCTGCCGTCACGGAAGAGGCCGGATCAGCGGTGGAAGAGTCGGAGACCGAAGAAGTGACAATTAATGTGAGACCTACCGTGCTCTCTTCCGAAACGGTAAATGTTTCGCTGGGTGAATCGCTAAAAGCCGTCGCCATTCCATTGCAGTCAGACGCGCACGTTGAGTCTGCACTTGTCGAGAGCGACGAACCAGAAGCAAGTGTTTTCCTTGTCGCGAAGTCCGTGGAATTCAACTCGGTCCCGTCAGGCGTCTTCGAAGTCTACCTGAGGATGCAACAGGAGGTCGCACCGACAGGTGATCCACGAGAATCCGCAACATACGCAGGTTCGATATCTCTTTTCGGTATACCTGCACTCGGCGAGATGGCACATCATGGCGGCCACGCGTCGGGCGATGGTGATCACGATACTTCAAGATCGGTGGCCGTCGACATCACCAAAGCCGTTCGCCAATTCAAGACAGAGGATGAATGGGACAAAGACCGATTGGAGGTCATCATTTTCCCGCGCGGCCCCGTCGTCGACGGCAAAGCTAGGCGTTTGATTCTCAAAACACCCGTGGAGTTCAAAGGCATTTCTATCCAAGAGATTATGCCGGGCGATATTACTCTGGATTAGCGTCAGACTTTGCCCGGGCCGCGTCCTTCAAAAGTGTGAACCGCTGTTCTCTCGAGCATGCGGTTGGATAAATCGGCTCGTACTAGTAATTCCCGGGAATGCGAGGATCCCATTTCGCGTTTGGCGCTCGACCGGTACGCTATCCAAACGCGTTTGTCGAGGTGAAGGATAATATGAAGATTCCAAACCGATTGCTTATATCGGTACGAAACGATTTTGCGGACCTTAGTCGTCAACTGGTCGTTGCCGACTACGTTGAACGCAATGAAGACCTCATGCTGGCGGAATACATTCGAGTACATGTTGAGATGCAAGCTCGCGGCCCGAAAAAGAAACCACTCGAGCGTCAGTTGAACCTTCAAAGACAATTGATGCGCGCGAATAGCAATTGCTACCCATGGGAGAACTTTCTTTCGCTTCGCCTATTCCCCAGCAAACAAGTTGAGTGGGCGTCGAAACTTTCCAAAATGAATTGCGAAGTCTTTCCGCCCGCTTCGGAATCCGAGTTAAAAGCGACAGAGAGCGACCTAGGCTTCAAAATACCCATTGTTTACCGCGAGTTCCTGAAGCGAGTCGCAAATGGCGTCCGCTACCGAAGTACCGATAAAGCCTGGGAATTCGATTTGTTCCCAGCAAACGCATTGGGTAAGAGCCTGGGCGGCAGGTTTCGTAAGGACGGGCTTCGTCGAAACCGACCGACCTTGAAATATGGCGATCCAACTGGGCTGACTCCCATTTCGTGGGATCAGTTGCGCGGAGAACTCCCGTTCTCCAGTAATGAGTTTCGACAGATGGATGGAATGCTGCTGAT
>JBCCKZ010000886.1:0-2358 GCA_039027135.1 Planctomycetota bacterium | reverse complement strand
CCCCCTCGGATCATGATGGAATGGGAGTCGTCTCAGAAGAAAACGGAATTGTTACGATCGTGCGCAATCACGAGGTGAGCGACGACGGCGATGCATGGAAGTTCAAAGACGGCATGCCTTACGACTCCAGAGCACTCGGAGGTTGCACCACTCTCAAATTTGACACAAGAAAAGGCCAGTGGCTAGAAAGCTTCGCTTCAATCGGTGGGACCAGTCGAAATTGCGCCGGCGGAGTGGCGCCGTGGGGAACATGGTTGACCGCAGAAGAAACCGTACTGGGTGTGGGTGACAGAGACCACTATAAGAATGATGCCGACCGGTCATTTAAAAGTTCGCATGGCTGGGTGTTTGAAGTCGATCCGGCTGGCGTCAAGGAGCCAGTGGCACTCAAAGGAATGGGGCGTTTTGTTCACGAGGCGATCGCGATCGATCGCCATACAGGTATCGTTTATGAAACGGAGGATCGCGGAACTGCCGGATTCTATCGATTCATTCCCTCAGAGGCAGGCAATTTGGCCAAAGGCGGAAAGCTTCAAATTGCCGAGGTCATAGGGCACGACGACCTGCGAGGCCACGTCAAAGCCAACGCGACATTTGATGTTCGATGGCACACGATTCCCGACCCTGAGCTGCCGCACACGCCGGGCTTGAGTGAAGGCGACGAATTGGGCGTATTCATGCAGGGCAAGAAACTCGGTGGCACCACGTTTGCTCGACTCGAAGGTTGCTGGGCAGGCGATCACGATATCTTTTTTGATGCCACCAGCGGCGGTGGCGCCGAAGCGGGTCAGATTTGGCAGTACAACTGCAAGACCCAAAAACTGACCATGCTATTCGAAAGCCCAGGCAAGCAAACGTTGAACATGCCCGACAACTTGTGCGTCAACCCGCACGGTGGCTTGGCCCTTTGCGAAGACGGGGACTATGGAAACAGTGAGTTTCCACAACGAATTCACTTGCTATCGCAGGACGGAAAGCTAACGCCATTTGCACTCAATGACGTCGAACTCAAAGGCGAAAAGAATGGTTTTGAAGGTGACTTCCGAGGCAAAGAATGGGCTGGGGTGACGTTTAGCCCTGATGGAAAATGGATGTTTGCCAACCTGCAAACGCCGGGGATCACATTGGCAATTACCGGCCCATGGGAATCGCTTACGGCATAGCGACCATCGGTCAAAGCCAGCACTGTTCAATGAGCGAGGCGAAACGCGGGTACCGGCCTCGTCAGCCTCATTAAACCCTATTGCGGTTAATGGAGACTGCAATACACGCTAAACTTGGCGTATGAAGCCAGTCTCCGTCTCTATCCTAACCGATGCGATTCGTCACACGATGAATCAGTCGTTTGGGCGTGTCTTTGTCCAAGCTGAAATCTCCGGTGTCAGCCGACCGCGTTCGGGCCATGTGTATCTCACGCTAAAAGATGAGTTCGCGCAGATCAGCGCTGTTGTCTGGCGTACGACTGCCGAACAGCTGAAGTTTCAACTGGAAGACGGCCAAAAAGTTGTTTGTGGAGGCTATGTCGACATCTACCCGCAGCGGGGAACCTACCAACTGATTATTCAGCAGGTCCAGCCAGTCGGCATCGGCGAATTGGAGCTGGCCTTCCGTCAGCTTCATGGCAAGCTCCAGGCAGAAGGCCTGTTCGAAGCCGACATCAAAAAGTCGCTACCTCGCTACCCCAAAACAATTGCGGTGATCACCAGTCCAACCGGCGCAGCGATCCGTGACTTCCTTCAGGTTCTGGATCGAAGGTGGAAGCGACTGGACATCTCCATCATCCCCGTGAAAGTACAAGGTCCCGGATCTTCCGATGAAATTTCAGCCGCCGTTGAGTCAATCAACAGGCTCAATACGCCACCGGACGTCGTCGTTGTTACACGAGGTGGGGGCAGCAAGGAAGACCTTTGGAGCTTTAGCGAAGAAAAAGTTTGCCGTGCGATTCACGGATGCAACGTGCCTGTCGTGAGCGCCGTTGGCCACGAAGTCGACGTTTCGCTCTCAGACTTGGTCGCCGATGTGCGAGCCTTGACCCCATCGGAAGCCGCCGAAAGGCTGGTTCCCGATCAAGCCGAATTCATCCAGCAGTTGGAAAATGTTCGAACGCGAATCACACGTGCATTGCGTGAACGGCTCGAAAACGCCGAAGCCGAACTGAACCAAATTGCTTCCCGGCCTGTAATCGCCAAACCGATGGTTCTGGTTGAACGAAACATCGACAAAGTTAATGACCTTGACCACCGCATGAAACGTGCAATGCAACAGAAACTGCAACTGAAAGAAAGTGAGATTGGCTCGCTGGCTGGAAGGCTCGAAGCCATTAACCCGCTTGCCGTTCTGTCTCGTGGATTCAGCCTG
>JBCCKZ010000885.1:0-2360 GCA_039027135.1 Planctomycetota bacterium | reverse complement strand
GTACATGAGCCCTGAGCAGGCGCGTGGCGAGGGGCACCTAGTGGACGCCCGCAGCGACCTATTCTCGCTTGGTGTTTTGCTTCTCGAGTTGCTCAGTGGTGAAAGCCCTTGGAAGAGCAAGTCATCAAAGGAGCTGCTGAGAGAAATCGCAACTGAACCTGCGGCTCAGCTGCGAACACTTTCACCGCAACTTCCCCATCGACTTGAGCAGATCTGCAGTAAAGCGACTGCTGGATTAAAAATTAATCGCTATTCAAGTGCGAAGGATCTGGCGAACGATTTAGAGTGGTTGCTCGAGAACTCGGATGAGTCCGGTGAAGCGTCTGTTCGCTTCCCATCTCCCCTTTGCTTCAAAACCTATGCCAGTGAAGACTCGCTAGATTTTTGGCAACTTCTTCCAGGTGAACGTAGTGCCGATGGAGTTCCGGATTGCGTTTCATGGTGGCTTGATAGACTTTTGGGCGGCTCAAGCCAAAGTGATACATCTGCGAGTCAAAGGCTGGGTCAGTCAGATCTGGGACCTCATGGTGTGTTGGTTCTTCATGGTCCCAGCGGCAACGGCAAGAGTTCGTTGATTCAGGCAGGCGTCATGCCCTGTCTCGACCAAGCTGTTTGTGATTCCATCGCTGTTGACTGTGTTGGGCTGACTCCCGATAGACCGCTAGCTGAGCAGTTCCTCAGCTATCTTGACGACAAGCAGGTGACTGCGAAGAACGTTGCGAAATCACAGTATTCGGAGACGCAACGGATCGATGGCTCGCAGTTTTTTCAAGAGAGTCAGACGCTCGGTGACCTCTTCTCCAACTTGCGACAACGGCCATCAAAATCGACGCTCATTGTTCTCGACCAATTTGAGCAGGTGCTTACTTGGGAAAGCGAGTCGATACGCGAAGAGTTCCAGGTCGCGTTGCGGCAGGCAGACGGTGAGCACCTTCAACTTGTATTGACGATACGAGATGAATATTGGTCTGCCACTAACCGGCTGATGCGTGCGTTGGATGCTCCAATGCGGGATGGCTTGAATTCTTTCGCGATGGAGCCTTTTGATCGCGGTCACGCCCGAAAACTCCTTGAGGTGTGGTCTTCCAATGCGATGGGGGAAGAAGTCGCGGCAACCATCATCGATCAAGTCATCCAACGAGTGGACGACCACGGGAAGGTGTCGCCAGTAGATCTTTCACTGGTTGCGAGCGTCCTTTCCTCCAGAGGTTGGACGGCCGAGAGCGTTCGAACGATCCAAGGGCGTCAAGCAATCGGAAGCGTTTTTATGGACATGATCCTTGGTGAAGACTCTTCACCCCGGTATCAACAGATCGCTCCCATCGCATCCGACATTCTTCGAAGACTAACGCCCAGTGAGGGGAGCTTACGCGGAGCACCTTGTTCCAACGAGGAATTAAAAAGGCTCTTCGAGATGCAATCTCACCAAACGGAAGACGTCGATGATGCAATTGATTGGCTAGGCCGCAAATTGCAGATCGTCGAGGAAAATGGACGGGGCGAGTTTCAGCTAAGTCACGACCAACTGGTGCCTGTTGTTCGTCGTTGGTTCGAAGCCTCGGATCGCGAGTCCATTCGCGGGCGTGCAATGGTCGACCTTCGCGAGGCAAGTCGAAGGTGGCATAGCGAGCCTCACCAAGGCAATCTTGCCGGTCCCGTAGACACGGTCAGGTACGGACTCATTGCCCGGCCAGACACCGACGCAAAGCGGGAGTTTGTGCAGTCTTCGGCAAGGCGTCAGCTTCGATGGGCGACCACAATCGCATTGGCAGCCTGCATCTTTGCCGTGGTGTTTCAGTTCTTCTTGCGACAGTCGCATGGACGCGAGTTGGTTCGTCGTTTGCTTATAAGTCAAATCTCTGATTTGCCATCAGCCATCGAAGACGTCCGGGGCGAGTCGAGATGGACCGAGGCTCCCATTCAAACGGCACTCGAAACCGCCCGCGGCGATCAAGACGAGTCAGCGGTAGATCGCCTTTCCTTAACACTATTAAAAAGCGATCCATCACACGGCCTGAGGCTTTCGAATCGGCTTCTCGAGATGGAATCGGATGCTTCGCGGTTGTTTGCTAGCCAGATGAAGAGCGATTTATCATTAGAAGACCTCTTAGTCGTTACGGATAACCTTGCCGAACTGGCGAGTGACGCACGTCGATCCAGTCGAAAACGCCTCAAGGCAGCCATCGCCATTGCAGCGTTCAACCCAGAGCATCAATTTTGGCGAGACTCAAATCGCGAAATGGCTGAGCTGCTAGTCGAATCGGATCCCATTGATTTGGGATGGATTGCAGATGGCTTGTTTAATGCTCGGAGGTCACTCAACCAGGCTTTGAGCGAAATGTCAGACCAGGTGGACCGAT
>JBCCKZ010000884.1:0-2374 GCA_039027135.1 Planctomycetota bacterium | reverse complement strand
GCAAAACTCTGGTTTCTCGACCGAATGGTTTGGATCCGTGCTGATGTATTCGCCATGAGCACGCATGAAGAGTCACTGCCTGTTTTGGACCAATAGTAGCCAATCTCGATCTGATGCCATCCGTATCAGACCATCACTCAATCAACATCAAGCAATTATGAAAGGTATCTCGATGCTGAACCCCACCCCTATTGTCGAAGACTTCGACGAAACACGTGCCCTGGCTTTTATGGACCAAATGGGTGCCGTGATTAATTCAGGCGCAATCTCTGTGATGCTCTCAGTTGGACATCGCAGCGGACTGTTTGAAATCATGAATGACAGTAAAGCAGAGACAGCAGAACAAATCGCGCGGACAGCAAATCTAAACGCGCGTTATGTTAGAGAATGGCTATCGGCACTGGCTGTGAGCAATATCGTTGAATTTGATCCAGCGCGTCAGACGTTCCGACTGCCGAAGGAACATGCCGCATGTCTGACAAGAACAGGTATTCTCGGGAACATGGCTGGTTTTGCGCAGGCCGTACCCGTGATGGGAGCAATCGAAAACCGTATCCTTGAGTGTCTCGAAACAGGCGAAGGAACAACCTACGCAGACTATCCGTGCTTTCATTCCTTTATGGTTGATGCAGGGTCCGGCGTTTTGGCCAATCTCTTTGACGGTGTTTTACCGCTTGTGCCGGGTCTACATGACCGACTAAACAACGGAATAGACGTCATGGATGCTGGCTGCGGCATGGGCCGTATTCTAAACGCCCTGGCCAAGCGCTACCCACAAAGTCGATTCACTGGATACGACCTGTGCGAAGATGTCATTGATCAAGCCCGACGCGAAGCCGCGAATGCCGGCGTTACGAACATTCGCTTCGAAGCGCGGGACCTAACGGGCTATCATGAGCCAAAGGCGTTTGACTTGGTAACGAGTTTTGATGCCGTTCATGATCAACAAGACCCGTTCGGCTTGGTGAAGTCCATGCACACAGCTTTGAAACCGGGTGGTATTTACTTGATGCAAGACGTCGGCGGTTCTGCATTTTTGGAGAACAACTACGAATTCCCGTTCGCGCCGTTCCTCTATTCGATCTCGCTTACACACTGCACGCCGGTTTCTATCGGTCAGGGCGGACCGGGTTTAGGTACAATGTGGGGATGGGAAACCGCAGAAGACATGCTTGAGAAAGCAGGGTTTTCAGACATCAAGCGAAGTGTGCTCGATTTTGACCCGCTGAGCGTTTGGTTTGTGAGCCAGGTTTAACGACCTGGCTCCGGCCGACCAACTTTCACAAAATGATTGGAGACTGAATATGTCGATAGACATGAAAGCGATGCCCTTTGCCGAACTGCTTGCGATTCAATTGATCGAGGCAGATCCCAGCAAAATCGTAGCGAGCCTAATCGTGCGACCAGATCTGTGTACCACGGGACAATCAATTCACGGTGGAGCACTGATGGCGTTCGCAGACTCGATCGCTGCGACGGGGGCGTTTCTTACCCTGCCGGAGGGAGCCATAGGAACAACCACGATCGAGAGTAAAACGAACTTTCTTGGAGCAGCGTCAGTCGGCACCGAACTCATTGGGACGGCGACGCCGGTAAAGATCGGTTCCCGGGTGTCTGTTTGGCAAACAGCCATTCGCAAACAAGATGGGAAGCAAGTCGCTCTTACGACCCAAACCCAGCTCGTTCTTAAGTGAGGAGGCCGGATATGAGTCCGTTTGATTTCATTCGCGATCAGATCAATGAAAGCGTGCCCTTCGCCAATCACTGCGGTGTAGAAGTCATTTGTTTGAACCGCGGGGAAGGTGCAGCGAGGCTCTCAGACGATCCAATTACTCGTAATCATGTGGACACTCATCATGCGGGTGCCTTGTTCACACTGGGAGAAGCGGCGTCTGGTGCGGCAATGGCAGGAACGTTCGCGCCGGTTTTGCTACACTCTCGAGCCGTCGTTTCGGACGCGAGGATCTCTTTCAAACGACCAGCAATGGGCGAAATCCACTCGATTGCCAAGCTGAGTGAAGATGCCGATGTCCTACTCGATAAGCTTCAAACAGATTCCGAAGTTTCGTTTCAGATCACCGTTGCGATCATAGATACCGAAGACACGGTTGCAGCAAAAATGGAAGTTGACTGGCATATTAGAAAGTCGGCGCACCAATCCAGTTGACGAAGACACCTTAGCGAGCGCGCTCGCACATCACTCCTAACAATCGAGGAACTAAGACGATGAAACACGCGATACCAATACTATTGACTCTTTTCTGCGCTGCCGTGCCAGGTGAGTGCTTCGCAGGCACGCCTCTCTACCGGGCAAATTGTAGCATGGGCTTCTCCTCACTTTCGCTAGATGAAAGTTCAAAGATCGAACCCATTG
>JBCCKZ010000883.1:0-2389 GCA_039027135.1 Planctomycetota bacterium | reverse complement strand
TACCTGATGACCCCCGGAAAGATGCTTTGCTTCTCAGGGCCAAGCATGGAACGGCACGCCGAGGACCTGACTCGATTGACCGAGAAGAAGGTCCTTGTGAGGGAGAAGTTCAAAGGCGGATACTCCTTGACGAAAGAAGGTTACGCTGTCATGCGTGACTGTCTTCGCGCAAGCAGCGGTGAATCGTCGATGGACGACGCCTAGTCAATTTCACTGTTTTTGTGCACACATCAAACATCTAATCCAATCCCACCCTTCGGCTGAATAAGCGATGAACATTTATGTAGGTAATTTGAGTTTCGAGGCGACTGAGGCGGAGGTCGAAGAAGCATTTAGCGAATTCGGCTCTGTGAAGTCCGTCAATATTGTTAAAGACCGAGAGACCGGACGCTCTCGAGGATTTTGTTTCGTGGAGATGCACGATGCAGAGGCCGGGAATAAAGCAATCGAGGCATTGAACAACCAGGAAATCGCTGGTCGTAACGTGACCGTCAACGAAGCACGCCCCCGAAATGATCGTGGCGGCGGCGGTGGCGGCGGTAGAGATCGCGGACGCGGTGGTCGAGGGCGGTATTAGGCCTTCCAGCATCGATTAGATACCGGCAGGGCTTGATGCATTGGCCCTTCAATTTCCAAATCATTAGGTCCGAGGTCGATCAATGGATGAGCTCCGAATTAGGATATGGGACGCTCTTTACAAGGAAGAGGCAGCGTTGACATTCGGTGAGCTTTCCGCCAAGACGGGGGTTGAAGAGGCAGAGATTATCGAGGCTGTTGAACATTGCTGGTTCGAAGTCCAAGACAGCAGTGTCCAAATTGCCGAATCTCCGTAGTCCAACGGCTACTTGTCTTCGCTCTGCTGGCGCACGAGTTCTATCGACGAATCAGCAAGTCGCTTGCCAAAAGTGACATAGCCCGCTGCCGAGTAATGCAGGTCATCTTCGATTGGTTGACCGCGTCGATTCAAGCCGTCATTGAGATCGTCGGTGTCAACCCAAGCACCACGCGGGCTCGAGCTAGCCAGCGCAACCAGGACTTTTCGCATCTTGTTCCAATGCGGATATCGCTTTTGCTCGATGTCGTAATCGCTCAAACGTCCAATGACGAAGTTGATATCGTCGCGTTTGAGATCAGCACGCAGTTGGTCGAGAACGCGATTGAAGCTGGCTGCATAGATATCGCCATGAGACTCCCTCGCATCCCGCTCGCCCTGCATCCAGGCGAATGTGATCGACTTCAAGGGGCGTTCGCCGACTGCTCGCTTGACCTCTGAGATCAACTTCTCATAGAGATCGCCAATCTGCTTCGGGTTGTCGCCCTTCTCTACCGTCCAGTCTTTATCCCAGCGACGAATGGGTTGTCCACCCACGGCAAGCTTGTGAACGATGACATTCTCTGCTCCGAACTCAGCTTCTACGGTTGGTATGAAGGACTCCTCAGGCTTCAGGCCGCCCATATTCGATTGCCCTGAGAGGATGAATAAGTGGGCGGGGCCCGTCGACGGAGATGGGATTGAGTCTTTTGACGCCACTGCATTGGTTGGTTCCGATGTAAGCCCAACAGTATTGACGGTGACAACTTGATAGACAGCATCCTGCCTCGAACCCTTATCGATTGACCAACGCATGGCTTCCAAAGGCCGCGTGGGTGTGTCGCTGTAAAGTAGGCCTTGGAACAGGGGACGGCCAAAGGGGTTCTTCGGTTCTTCCGGTACGGAAGCAACCATGTCACCGTCTCTAAAAATTTGAAATTGTCGAATGCCACTTTCGAAATCCGCTTGAGCATCCCAGGTGATGTGTCCGTCGTGGAGCACGACGTTACTTGGCGCTGGCGGTTCAGTTGTATCGGGGATCTTTGTATCGCGAACGTAGGCAAGCCAGGCTTTGGCGATGCGCTCACTGGGTAGCCATCCCCATTGCGTAGCGTCATCAGACTGGCTCATTGGTTTGATGGTTTGCGTAGCGAAGTCACCCTGCCACGCCGTCTCAGATGGCATGGGAGACAAGCCTTGGTCTGACAGGCGATGAGTCAGGCACTCATCCAGCCAAGCAATCGCGAAGTAGCGTTGGTTTCCACACTGATGCCCCGTAAGCGGATCAACGCTGATGCCTGCGAGCCCGCCCTGCTTTCTGAGAGCTTCAAGGAGAGCTTCCGATCGTGGCCACACTTTTGCAAAGCGGCCCTCTTTGACTGAGTAGCCTTCCTCGGTACCCAGATTGATCATGATTGGAACCGAGGAAACGGCTTCATTCAGCTCGTAAGGTATGTAGTCTGGATCGTTCGGATCGGCGTCGAGCGGCGGTGATCCCGATCGAAGGAAGGCGGCGGCAACTCGCTCGGGATGCAAAAGTGTCATTGAACCTGACCAGAAGCCGCCGCCGCTGTGGCC
>JBCCKZ010000882.1:0-2401 GCA_039027135.1 Planctomycetota bacterium | reverse complement strand
GTGTCGATGTCATTCGAAAAGACGAGTGCGGTACACGGATTCGATCAACCGTTACGGCAGATCAGTTTGTCGTCGCTGCCGGCGTGGGGTCGACAACCCGATTGTTGCATCAGAGTCTTTCGAGCAGCCGATTGCGGAATCGAAATCTCGGCAAGCGACTCAATGCAAATGTCGGTACCGCGATGTACGCCATGTTCGAGAAGCCGATCTTGCCTTCTGGCAGTGGGCGGCCCGAACCTGGCGTCACGCAGTGCTATCTGGTTGATCGTCGCTACATCGAAGAAGAAGGGAAGATGGTCGAGGAGCCAGCTTTGGAAAACTGGTTCCACTTTCCTGGTACGGTTGCTTTGGCGCTAACGGGATGGTTCAACGAATTCGCGTGCGTGATGAAAAAGTTCAATCACCTGTCGATGTCAGGTATCGTTGTTCCTACTCAGGTGCGTCCTAGCAATTACGTTGACTCGTGCGGCGGTTTTCATCTGGAATTTGATTGCGATGAGTTTGAATTGCTGCTGCGTGGAATGCGGCGTATCGCAAGGATCTATTTCGCCGCTGCAAAGCCAGACGACCCCGTCACGCTTTATCTACCAACGAAATCAATCCTAATGCGTAATGGATGTCCCGCCCGAATTCGAACGATGGAAGATTTCGAATGGGCGCTTTGTCAGATTCGAAAACGGGGACCGGCATTCATCAACTTGTTAACGACTCACCCTCAGGGCGGAGCTTCGCTAGGTGATGTCGTCGATCGAGCAACGTTCAGAGTCAAGACCGACTGTGGCGAACAGGTTGAAAACCTAACAGTCGGCGACGCATCAGTGTTTCCGCAAGGTTGCGAGATCAACCCACAGCTGACTCTGAAAGCGCTCGCCACGCTGGCCGCAGAACATCTAGTCAAAAAAGCAAATACTAATGGCTCGGCAGCCGCCTGAGTTCATTAGAGTTCGCGTCGGTTGGGTCTTAAAGTTTCGACGCAGGATTAGCTCATCGCTGACGATATTGGATCAACGGGGGTCGCCAACTAGGTGCCAGAGCTGCGTCGTCAACGTTCACTCCGGCTTCCACATCACCGCGATGGTTGAACAGCGGGTGGTCAGGAATAGAGTCCAATGTCGAGACGCTTAGGTACCGGACTTGTCCGTCTTCGAAGAGCACATTGATACCTCGTCCATCGTGACCGATTCGATCTCGATAGTTCAGCTCGGTAGGCGTTCCCGCCATCGCGGCGTCCGACAAAACTGCGAAAGACGAACGAGCCTCGAAGCGGGACGGCGACAGTTGGCCACCATCCATCACGCCCAAATTGTAGGCGTAGTGTCCGCCAGCGAACTGCTGGAAACGTCGGAGCTGTTCAAGTGCGGCTCCTCGTATGTCGTCGATCGTTGGCAGTTCATTGAGTTCAGCAAATCGGTAATCTGAATTCCCTGGCGCATCGAGCGACGGGCACCAACGTATTGAGTCGTCCTCGAGCAATCCGGCTTCCTTCAAACGTACCGTGTAGATACCCGCAAAAGCTTCGGGGCCGGATTCAGCAACGACCGGCAACCGTGACTGCTGCGATCGGTTGGCAAATTGGATGACCGAAGTTCCGAGCTCTCGCAATTGGTCCTGGCATGCTGTACGACGTGCCTCGAACCGATCCGACGCGATACTCGGCAGGAGTAACGCCAGCAAGACTGCCGCAGCAGCAGAGAATCCAGCCACATCCAGGAACGTCAGCAGCTTCCCGCGTGGGCGATGCAAGCTTGGCTTCATCTTGGGAAGGGAGCCTTCCATGTAGTCAGCTTCGAATTCATTGGGCTGATCCAAGCGGTGCCCGCGCCGTTTCCCATCATCGTGCCCCGCTCCATGATCGGGCGTTGGCATGGTAGGCAGCTGTGCCATCGTCCGACTGACGAGGTCAGGCGGTGGTAGCTCCGGCAGATCTTCCGCTCCATCAAGTGGCCGAAGTGATCTCTCGACCTGCTCCAATTGTCGACGTGCATCGGGATCAGACTTCAGCAGCTCTTCGATCCGCTGCATTTCATGCGGTTCGAGCGCGCCAAGCAGATATCCGATGAGATCTTCGTGCATGCGAGCGGATTGAGTGAGAAACGCTAGTGACCGAGCCCGGTCCGTGTCAGATCGATGAACTCAATGCACATGAATCGCTGGGCTTGTTAATTGTACGCTAGCGTCGCAGCAGCGGTTCACTCTTTTGGAGGCTCGTGAGTGTCATCCCACATTAGAGCAAGTCGGCCGACCGCTGCGTGGAGCCGGCTTTTCACCGTTCCGACCGGAATGCCAAGTGTTTCAGCGGCTTCCCGATATTTCATCCCCTGGTAGTAGACCAGGTGAACGACTTGTTTCAGTGAATCACCAAGTGAGTCAACGGAATCATGCACCCAACGGCTATTTTCCT
>JBCCKZ010000881.1:0-2405 GCA_039027135.1 Planctomycetota bacterium | reverse complement strand
GTTGTGAGTGATCCGTGTCCATTCGCCTGGCTCCGGCAGCTCACCACGGATTCTTCCATTCGCGATATCCAGAACTCAAGGTACGGGATTTCGACCTTGTAATTCGGTCAACCGATTTAAGCGAGTTCGACCAACACCCAGCCCAAGGCCGGCGGAAACACCGACGTATCCTCATGGCCGACGCACATCGGTCGCCAGGACCAAATTCGATCTCGGGATGTGACCCAGAGTTGGCGAATTGTCCAACTTTCCTGAAAGAGTTTGTCAAGCGTGGGTGGTTTCCATTGGGGTGAGTACGTAACGGTATCGTATCGCGTTGCCGCGTTGTTTGGTTCTTTTGCGTTTGGGGATTCAGTTGGTGGACACTGATGTGTGATTCAGTGGAGTCATTGTCGCAGCGGGAAGTTGCAATCGTTCTTTGCTTGTGCGATTGCCCCCGAAACTTTCCTTCGCGAGGTACCGCTCAGATGTAATGTGAGCAGCTCTGTCTACATGGAGACAGACGCGGATGTATCTGGTGCGAATTCCTCACCGCCGAGCCACTCTACTCTTCGGGTACGTGCCCCACAGGTTGAGAGAGTATCTAAACCTGAGGACATCCAAAGTTGGACTCGAGTTGGCTTCGGCGGGAGGGATCTCAAACGCCGGTGCGACGTTTGGATCGAACAACCGTCACTGAATGTTGATTCTTTTTGGGTCTCCGTTTTTGTTTGACAATCGATTCGTCGAGGCTTCGTCGTCCTGTCATCCGTCGGGGCTCACCCCGGGCGAAGCGAATGGCTCCGACGGAGGACAGGTCGTAAGAAGCCGGTGGATCACGTTTTCGTTTTACGACATCGTTTGTGTTCGAGGCTTTGTTGTTCCGAGTCCCGAGGGCTCCTATCAGAATCTACGCAGTCGAAAGCTGTCGACACTCAGCGAACGTCTGATTCTTGGAAAGCATATGCCAAATGATCGTGGCCAGTTTTCTCATCACCGCGACTCGGGCGATACCACTACCGCGTCTACGTTTGATTCGTTTGAACCAGTCTCGCAATCGCGCATCCTTACGCAGCACCTTGTGCGTCATCTGTGCAAGCAACCATCGAGCGATGCCGCTGCCGGCCTTGGTAATGCTCCCCAGACGCTGATTGTTTTCTCCACTGTTGCGGCACCCAGGCGTCAGCCCCCAATAGTTGGCGAGGCTATTGGATCGTGGGAATCGTTTCACATCACCAACACGACACGCCAAGGCGGCAGCGGTAAAGTGCCCAACGCCCGGCATAGAAGTCAGCAACTTGGCTTCTCGGCGTTCGTCGCAGCGTTGGATGATCACTTCCTCGAGTTCGGCCATGCGCTGATCGATCCGTTCTAAGTCAGCGATCAAGTAATCCACTTCCATACGATCCATCCGGGACAAAGCCAGTTTCTTCAGCCATGCGATGCTCTTCTTGGTCGGGAAGATCTTGGTTGGCATTTGCCATTGAAGGTTGTGCTTGCGGAGCATTTGCTTGAGCGCGTTGATGATGCGTGTTCGTGTTTGTCCCGCCTGTTTGCGTAGCGTCGTTAGACGCCGGTCTTCACGATCGGTTTGAGACGGTATGTCAACTTGCCGCAATCCACGAACCGGCTTACCGCGAAGCAAGCGGTCTCGATTGACCCACAACACCTCGCTGAGTGCCGCGGCATCACGCCGATCGGTCTTGCGTTTGCTGCGTCCATCAGGCTGAATCAAAATCACTTTGTGACAGTGATAGTTCCGCAACATTTCGATGAGCCAATCGTTGAAGCCACAGACTTCCAATACAGCGACGAACTCATCGTCGCCACGAAGCCGCTCGCGGGTGAGATCAACGAAGAATGCGTTGACCTTCTCCGGTTGAGTCGATACTTGGCGAGCTTGAATCACATCGCCGTTCTCATCGCGAAGTGAAATGGTCAATTGACGGGCGTGTTGGTCGATTCCAAGGTACAACATGGGAGTGGTTCTCCTATTGCGGAAATGGGAAGTGAAGCACCCTTTTCGGTAGGAGAACCACACTTTTTTCGCAAGCCCCACTCTTTCATAGATATCTTCAGCAAGCCGTGTGATACAGTTCGGCCACGCTGCCCCAATGGACGATTCGAAGTTGAATTTCAGTGCCTTAATTAGACCAAGGTCTGGGGCCCCACCGCAGACAGATCGTGCGAGATCGTCTGTTGATTGAGAATCACCACTAGAGCAATTTCAACAAAGATGTAGGCGATGTCGCGAGACTTCGGAGTCTGAATTCTGGCGAATCCAGCTAAATTTATCTCTCACTTGTTATGGTATCAGTGTGATTCTACACAACGATGGAGATGTTGCCATAAGATCTAATATGACTTGCTCTCATTCTACTTATAGGAAAGTCATGCAATCCTTAGATTCAGTAACTGTTGGTAGC
>JBCCKZ010000880.1:0-2406 GCA_039027135.1 Planctomycetota bacterium | reverse complement strand
TGCCCGGTGCCTTCGCGGCTGCGCCGCATCCGGCTCACGGCGATTACCGACTAAAAGCAAGCCACTTCTTGAACAGACCTGCCACCGTCGGCGTCAGCCGTGTCTTGTTGTACTGATCGCCCAACTTGCGAACGACATCTCCGTTGGTTGGATAGGGATGGATGGATGAACCGATCTTGGAAAGTCCCAAGCCATGCGTCATCGCTAGGGTCACCTCTGCTATGAGATCTCCAGCGTTCTCAGCAACAACCGTTGCACCAACGATCTTGTCGGTACCCTTGCGCACGTGAACTCTAGCAAAGCCTTCGGTTTGGCTTTCAAGAATGGCGCGATCAACCCCTGAAAGTTCTTGTGTGTAGGTATCGATTTCAATACCGGCTTGCTTGGCGTTCTCCGCCGTCATCCCCACATGCGCGAGCTCCGGCGATGTGTAGGTGCTCCAGGGGACAACTAAGTTGCTCGCCTTTCCACGCCCGTGGAAAAGCGTATTGCCAATAACCAAACGAGCTTGGAAGTCCGCTGCATGAGTGAACTTGAAGCGTGACGCGACGTCACCGGCGGCATAGATCATCGGATTAGCAGTTTGCATCCGATCATTCACCGTGATGCCGGCACGACCATCAAACTCCACACCGACGTTCTCCAGCCCCATCCCGACGACGTTAGGCGTCCGCCCAATGCCGATGAGCACTTCATCCGAAACGACCTCGTGCTCCTTGCCATCCTGTTCATAGATGGTGATTTTCTCGTTTCCCCTACGTTCAAATCGACACACCTTCGAATTCAAAGCGAACTGAACACCATCTCGTTCCATGCTTGCCTGAACGACGCGAGCGGCATCACCATCTTCGCGAGCCAAGATGTGTCCCGCTTGCTCAATCTGTGTCACCTCACTGCCAAACCGGGCGAATGCTTGAGCCATTTCGCTTCCGATTGGGCCACCACCGATGACGGTTAGTCGCTTCGGTAATTCCGTCAGCGAAAACAGCGTTTCGTTGGTAAGTGGATCGATATCGTCAATTCCCTCGATGGGCAACTTGGCTGCTCGAGCTCCCGTGGCAATCACAG
The DNA here is from genome assembly GCA_039027135.1 of Planctomycetota bacterium. Lineage (GTDB taxonomy): Bacteria > Planctomycetota > Planctomycetia > Pirellulales > Pirellulaceae > Rubripirellula. The sequence goes on along the minus strand of JBCCKZ010000880.1, from coordinate 1,338 downwards.
CTCGCTTGTATTCGAGTGTCGTCACGTGGCCGTCGTCACCAGTCACCTGGACTTTTCCGTCGCTGACAAACTTGCCGTCGCCAATGAACATGTCGACACCTAGTTCGGAGAAACGCTTTGCCGAATCGTGAGGACTGATGTCGCTACGCAGTCCCCTCAAACGCTCCATGACCTTGGCAAAATCAACTTGGTACCCATCCACGTTGACGCCAAACTCGCCCGCGTCGCGCACGGCGGCTGCTGTCCTGGCGGCACTGATAATCGCTTTACTGGGAACACAACCCACGTTGAGGCAGTCGCCACCCATCAGGTTTCTTTCAATGAGAGCGACCTTCGCGCCGAGCCCCGCGGCGCCCGCAGCTGTGACCAGTCCTGCCGTCCCCGCCCCAATGACGACTAAGTTGTAGCGTCCCTCAGGTTGGGGATTTGACCAGTTAAGTGGATGCACATTGTCGGCGAGCTTTTTATTGAAACGATCAAGAGGCTGAAGCTCGTGGGATCGCTCGTGATGATTTGATGTTGGATTCGCGGCGGTAGCCATGGGACGTACCCTTTCTCGGTAGCGGTGATTCGTGTCTAGGGATGTTTAATCAGGCAGTGGGTAGAGCATCGGGCTGGCGGCTTTCCTTCTGCTCTTTGAAGAAGCGAATCACTCGTTTGGCAATCAAAGGAAACAACCCCAGAGCAACGAAACCCGCAAGCATGGGTGCGGTAACGATCCCCGCGGGGCCATTCTCGGCGATTGCACGAAGCGTTGGGAACGTCGATCCAGTGTAAACGTAGACCAGAGTTCCAGGCAGCATCCCAAGTTGGCTAACCCACCAGAACGTGCGAGCCTTCATGGGGGTAAGCCCCATGACCACGTTGATCACGAAAAACGGTACCGCTGGTATGAGCCGAAGCGTGAACAGATAGAACGCCCCCTCTCGACGCAAGCTATCGTTAAAACTCTCCAAGCGGTCGCCGAAGCGTTGTTCAATCGAATCGCGAAGTAACGTTCGACTTAGCAGAAAAGCGACTGTCGCACCTACAGTCGAGGCGAAGCTGACCAGCACCAATGCCTGAGGCCAACCGAAATACCACCCGAACGCCAGCGTTAGCACAGCCGCTCCTGGAAGTGAGAAGCCCGTTACAGCGACATAAATGCCTAGCGCGACAATACTCACCAAGATGGGATGACTGACCTGGAAGTCACGCAGCGAGCTTTCCTGAGCCGCCAGTGATTCGAGCGAAATGGCATCGCCGTATGCCCAGTATGCCGCGCCGGCGATGGCGGCAATCGCCAATACTCCCAGCTTTCCAAAGGACTTTGGGGACGATTGATTGCCGTGGATAACG
>JBCCKZ010000879.1:0-2410 GCA_039027135.1 Planctomycetota bacterium | reverse complement strand
GAGTTGCGACAGTTCCAAGTCGAGTTCTCCCTGCCACAGCTGCACGTCATGACATTCCTCGAGTGGTTTACGGAACGAGTCAATCCGTTCTCGTCCGAGGCACCAAGCCCGCTTGCCAGTGTCGATCTCGATGCCCTGAGCAACGAACAGTGCACGGATGGCATTCTTGATTCGGTTGATTCTCCCATCAAGCTTCTTGCGGTACTTGACGAGCATGCGTTGCTGGCGAACCTCGGGGGAAGGAATGTGGACTGGAGTGAGAGCATCCATCATCGCCATCTTTGCGAGCTTTAGGGCATCATCCTTGTCAGTCTTTCGTTTTGTGTTCTTCCAAGTCCATGCTTCATCGTTGGTGCTACAGCCGATGGTTTTGAGTCCTCTTTGCTTACAGACATCGCTGATCCATCCTGACGGCCCGCAGGCTTCCATAACGACGAGGTCGGCTTGGTGTGAGTCGAGCAAATGATCAACGTGGGAGCGTTTGGTTTGAATGGTTTCGAATCGATGCTTGCGGCTATTCGTGTCGTAGAGGCAGCAAACAGTGTTAAACTTGCCAAGGTCCATCGAAAGGATCATCATGAGAGTGTCCGTGGTTTGGGGTGTCAGTGATTAACAGGAACTGATTGTGACGCTTCATTTGAAGACGATCACGGCCTGGTCAGCAGGAGTATCCAGCCGACTCACCTCAAACCACGGACTTCATGGATTCTTTCGCCACACGAATCCGCACTCTTACCGGACGAAATTAATGAAGCTAACTCTCCTAGCTGGATTCACGCTGCTCGGGTTGATCGCGATGTCAGCGACCATGGCCCCTGTTGATGCCCAAAGCGATGGTCCCGCACAAGCTGGTGTTACTCAATGGGAGTACAAGGTAATCAACGCGCCAACAAACAACGGCGGTTTTATCCAGGGCTACAAGCTTCAACCCACGCTCAACGAACTTGGGATTGAGGGGTGGGAATGTGTTGGCACAATTAGTGATGTGCGTAAGGAAGATACACGCGGTCACGTGATCCTAAAGCGTCCGAAACAATAGGAAGCTGTTGCGATCAATAGCGATTTCATTATGCGGAAACTCACATCTGGCGAACCATCGCGTGAACCGGAGAACGCGAGTCGAGCGATCTGGCCACTAGAAGCTTTCCCACGAGTTCCCGGTTGCGCGTAACGTTCGCCGACTGAAGGTTTACTCTCTGACTGACACATTGAACGACAACATCAATCCATGCGAATCGCCTTCCACGGACACTGGAAAGACAGGTGCTCGGTCGAAACCGAACGGTCCGTCAATGAAAATCGGGATCATCTGTTCGTCATTGATGAAGCTGCTCTATTGGGCCTGGGAGAGCCAGGCTGGTGGTAACATTCGGGTCGACTTGGTTTTCGGCTACGCTCTGCTCTTTGGACTCTACGTCTACTTTCTGCCGCGCCTTGGCTGGGCTTCGGTAGCGTTGGCATTCGCATTGATGCTTGCAAACTAATTCTTCTTTGCAGTCTCGTATTCGTTGTTTGACAAGCCGCTCGGGTGACGCAATCTCGAACGTGATACAATCGCGGCGAACCATCGGATGCACGACGAGTCGCCGAGTTGTGTTTGCTGAAGTGGAGGATCTCTCGCGGCGACCGAGTGATCCGCAACGTTATCTGACTGAGATCCGTCGAATTCATATGCGAGTAATTGCTATCGGTGACGTGCATGGGTGCTTCAGCCAAATGACCGATTTGCTTGAGCTGATCCAACCGACTTCCGACGACCAGCTAGTTTGGCTCGGCGACTACGTTGATCGTGGACCTGATTCCGCTTTGGTCGTGCAAGCCCTCATTGATCGCTCGAATTTGCATAACGACATTTGCTTACGAGGGAATCACGAGATAATGATGGAACGTGCTTTGTATAGCCTTCCCGACAGGCGATCTTGGGGCCTGTCGGGAGGGGGCGCGACATGGGATTCTTACGAAACACACTATGGAATCACTGATCTTGACGATGTTCCTGACTCTCACTGGGGATTCATTCGGTCGCTCAAAAACTGCTATGCGACTGACGCACACATTTTTGTGCATGCATCCTTGGATTCCAGCCTGCCACTGGAAGAGCAATCTGATTCCGATCTTTTCTGGGGACGCTTCAGTTCGATAGGACCTCACTTCTCCGGCAAGACCGTAGTCTGCGGCCATACATCTCAAAAAGACGGGCGGCCTAAATCGACGGCACACTCAATTTGCATCGACACATGGGCCTACGGCGATGGGTGGCTCACGGCTCTTGACACCGAAAGTGGTCGCTATTGGCAAGTCAACGGCTCATCATTCAATCGTTCCGTATGGATCGACGAACTCTGATGCGAAGATCGCGGATAACAAATAAGGCTTTGACCGGAGTCGGGCGGTAGCACGACTGCGTGTC
>JBCCKZ010000878.1:0-2417 GCA_039027135.1 Planctomycetota bacterium | reverse complement strand
TAACGGTACAAGAAAAATCTGCTAAAATCTTGTTGCCCGCGTCAAATTCCTGAAGCTGTCGCCACGGGCAGTCGCGGGTTACGGCCTGCGAGACTCGGAAGCCAATCCGAGAAGCTAGCCAGCCGGCAGCTTTACGAATCGCCGTTCTTCCTGCCGGCAAGCAGGCGAAGCCTGGAGGTTCCAGCGGAGGCATGACGTCGGGAATCCACTAGAACAGCTTTCCTTTTAAGGCGTGGTTTGTGTCGCCCCCTGAGATCATTTGCAGCGAAGAGTTCTCGCTTCTTTTATCGTGTCGTCGATTCATTCGTTCCTGGCGACCGAAGGATGCGAAGGAGTCATTGGCCTCGCGCGACATCGTGCTGGGGATTGTCCACGGCCTTGGAGACCATTGCGGCCGATACGACGAGATGGCGCGATGGTTTGCGAGTCGCGGTGTGCACGTTTATGGCTTTGACCTCGTCGGCCATGGGCAAAGCCCTGGAGAGAGGATGGCGATCCGAGACTATCACAGCCTGCTAGCAGAGGTAGAGAGTCTCTTCGACTATCTGAAACAACGACACTCCGATGCGCGGCTGGGCCTCTTCGGCCAGAGCATGGGAGGCAATCTGGTGCTCAATCACCAACTTCGCGATCACTCGCGAGCAGCATTTACCATTGCCGGCTCACCGATGCTGAGAGCGGTCAATCAACCCGGTCGGGCAAGCACATTCCTATTGCGGTTGCTCTCACACCTTCGCCCGAATGACAAGCTCCACGGTGACATGGACGCTTCCAACTTGAGCCGTGCCCCACGGATGCAACAGGCTTTTGAAGAAGACCCATTAGTGCAACGCGGGATTACCTTGCGTTTGGCGCGTGTTTTGATCGATTCAGGCAGATGGGCACTTGAGAATGCTCACCGACTCCCCACCACGACCCTGCTCACGCACGGAACCGACGACCGCATCACGTGCCACCAAGCCTCCATCGAATTTGGCGAGCGATCAATGGGAAAAGCCGTGACAAAGCTCTGGCCAAATGGCAAACACGACCTTCACCATGACATCGTTCGAGAAGATTACTTCCAAGCGATTTTCAATTGGATCAAGACGCTCGGCGACAGTTAATCCATCGTCGTCATGGTTTCGTGACTTGAAACTCAACCGGAACGAATCCCGCGATCCATCGATTCGTGATTGTCGATGGCCATGACTGAAATGCCGGACTTTGCCACGGTAAGAGCTGCCCTTCAGGACTAGTGTCAATTACCTGCAATTGGTGGGCAGGTGCAAGAAGGCGGGTTTGGCGGTCGATGACGATTGACTCGGCGCCGTCGATTTTTTCTTTCAACCGCTCGTGGAGACCTCTATACTCGGGTCTGTAGAGGAATCCACCCAGGTCCGACTTGGACTGGGCTGGACGGAGTTCCTAGGCGGTAGGATCTTCGCCCCGACGACATCTTTGAGTTTTGCGCGGTTGAGTTGAGTGGCGATGAGTGACAGACCAACGCCACGCGGTAGCGGGCGGAATGATGAAACGTGGAGGCGAAAAATCCGCGTCGGCGATACTGAGGTTTCGGACGCAAAAGAGGTCAACATGGAGCCGCCGCTGACCATCGGTCAGCGGTTTGGTGACTACGAGATCCTTGAATTGCGCGGGCGCGGCTCATCGGGATTTGTCTACGCCGCGCTCGATCGGGTGGCGAATCGAAGGATCGCACTCAAGGTCCTCTGTCGTAATTCCCCTCAAGATCTATGCCGTAATAAGCTCGGTTTTCGCCGCATGAGCCGCTTGAGGCATCCGCGTCTCTTGTGGGCACAAGGGATTACCGAAATCGACGGCTACTGTGTGTTGCTGATGGAGGAAGTCGAAGGGCAAACCCTTTCCGAGTTTGTTCGGCAAATCGCTGAGATGCCAAAGCGCGAGGCGTTGCATCGCTTCCACATTGTCATGCACGATTATGCCGTGGGCCTCTCCGTCATGCATCTCAATGAGTTGGTGCATCGCGACTTCAAACCATCGAACCTGATGGTTCGTCGTGATGGTCGAGGGGTGATTGTCGATTACGGATTGGTGGCGCATTGTGACGCGGAAACTGATCCTCGCGGTATCCGCTCCTACATTGCCGGGACTCCCAAATATTTCTCGCCCGAGGCGTTATGGGAGCAGAGCTACACGCCGGCCGGAGACGTCTTCAGTCTCGGTCTCGTCTTCTTAGATTGCTTGAAGGTGATCGTTGGACGCGGCGAAGACTTCCGGCATGGTGAATTCAAGGAGTGGGATCGGGAAGAGGACGAACAGACGATCGCGAGCCTCCTTTCGACGATCGATGACTCGGTCCCCGCTTTGATTCGAATGGTCATCGCCGAAATGTTGACGATTGAACGAGGTGAACGCCCGACGGCCCTTTCGGTTGCATCGATGACCAACATCGATGG
>JBCCKZ010000877.1:0-2421 GCA_039027135.1 Planctomycetota bacterium | reverse complement strand
TTCCGGGATATTGTCACCGACTCCATTGATCAATCGAAGATTCGTGACGACGACCTGATCTTCCGGGGTGGCCCCGTTGGAGGTCCGCTGTTGGCACTGCACTCACTCGCGGGAGTTGGCGAGCCGTGCCTCACGGATGACCCCATTGATGAGCAGGCAAAGCAGGGTTCAAGCGATCCCTTTGGGAGCGAAATCGTGGTAGGGAACAATCCGGCGGAACCTTGGGGCGAGATTTCCATCAACCTAGCTTCACCACCAGCCTGGATCACTGGGGATGATGATCATCTTCGAATCCTCTCAACAAGAAGTGACGTTTTGGTTCGTTACGTCGTTGATTACTCGGGTTGGGGGCCAGGGCAACTTGATGAAGAGCTAAGGGTTGGCGGTTGGCTCCACTGCGAAGCCGACAACGAAACACTTTTCGGGGACCCGGATCAGGCTTGGCAGGTCGCCGTCGATAAGTGTGGGCGTCAGATACTTGGGACTCCTGATTTAGTTCCCGGTAACAAGGGAACTCAACGAACGGATCCTGGCTTGAACTGATGGGGCGAACCTTCGTACTTGGTGACATCCATGGCTGTGACAAAGCCCTTAGGACGATGCTCGAGTGCATCGCTCCGGCGACTGATGACACTTTGATTTTTCTTGGGGACTACATCGACCGCGGGCCTGACAGCCGTGGCGTTGTCAGTCAGCTCATCGATCTTCGCCAATTCACACGGACAATTTTTTTGCGGGGCAACCATGAAGTGATGCTGTGCGGCGTGATGGATCGAGGCTGCGATGACAAGCTTTGGCTTCGCAACGGCGGCCAGGCAACCGTCAACAGCTACGGTGGATCATTGACCAAGATTCCTGATGCGCATCGGCAGTTCTTCAGGGATTTGCGAAGTTATCATGAAGGTGATGAGTTTATTTGCGTCCACGCTCATTACGATCCAACGACGCCAATGCACTTGCAAACCGATCAAGAACTTTACTGGAGGCACTTGAGCGACGCGCCGCCGGCACCCCACGTTTCTGGCAAAACCGTTTTCTTAGGGCACACGCCTCAAGCCTCCGGACAGGTACTCAATTGCGGCTATTTGGTGTGCTTGGACACCTATTGCTTCGGTGGCGGTTATCTCTCAGCGATGTGCATCGACGATGAAACGATTTTACAAACCAACCGGCACGGTCACCTACGGTCGACACCGCTAAGTCGTCTAACGTCCTGGATTCGAAACGGATGGAACCAACTAGGAAATCGCTTCAATCGAAGCCCCGATGACGAGCCTCAGAATCGGGCCGTTGGCTCCCCGCATCATTTACCGTAGGATCCTCGGGCAAAGTACGCCATGCTCCGTATAACAAGGATCTTGTCATGTGGAGCATGACCTACTCACGAGATCCAACAAAACTTCACACTGCCCCCTTTTTCCGATGCCGCTGACGCTGCCTTTTGCTGCTCTTAGATACAACCTCGATCATGTTGGATCATTGTCTGATGTGATCGCACCGCCGTACGACGTGATCGATCCCGAGCTGCAAGATGAGCTTTATAAAAAGCATCCTGCGAATGTGATTCGCATTATTCTTAATCGTCCCGAACCTGGTGATGAGGGAGATGAGAAGTACGATCGTGCAGCCGAGTTCGTAAAGACCTGGTCCGAGCAGGGAGTGCTTACGCGAGATGAAGCACCCTCCTACTACGTCTATCACCAGACGTTTGAAGTCGATGGTAAAACGGTGGTGCGTCGCGGCTTCCAAGCTCGCATCAAGACGACCCCGTTCGGAGAAGGCAACATTTATCCTCACGAGGAAACGCACCCCAAAGCCAAAGTCGATCGTCTTAAGCTCACCACCGCGACGCGCCAGAACAACAGCCAAATTTTCGGGCTTTACCCTGATCCAAGCAATGAAGTGATCGAGCTCTTAGATGAAGCAGCCAAAGGCGTTGATTCGGTCGAAGCGGTTGATCACTTGGGAGTGAAGCACACAATTTGGGCGGTATCGGATCCGGAAGTTTGCGGGAAGGTTTCGGAGCTCATGGCGAGTAAGCCTGTGTTTGTTGCCGATGGTCATCATCGATACGAAACGTCTTGCAATTACAAAGCCCAGCTGCAATCTGAATCTGGTCAGCCGTTGCCCGACGATCATCCGGCTGGATACGTGATGACGATGCTGGTGGGCATGAGTGACCCTGGCATGATCGTGCTACCAACGCACCGTCTTCTCCGTGGTACTCCCAAGTTCTCCTCAGCCCAAATCATCGCTGCCTTGGATGGCAAGTTTGATTGCCAAACCATCGATGGTGGTCTCGGTGCGGCTCAGTCAGTCTGGGCTGAAATGGAGGACGCCGATAACCAAGGTTGGCTTGGGCTCTATGCGGCTGACGATGATACTTGGGTGTTGGCAAAAGCTAACGAGGGCGCTGCGGCC
>JBCCKZ010000876.1:0-2425 GCA_039027135.1 Planctomycetota bacterium | reverse complement strand
CTTTGCTCACCGGAACGGAAACTTTTGAGAGGCATCAGCCGCTCTTTTGGATGGTTGGCGCGAACATGCTTCTGCGAATGGGGGACCACACGCTTTTGGCTTTTGGCACTGCGAAATCGCCAATCGACTTCAAAACCGCCGAACAACTCAAAAAGCGAATTAAAGAAGTCCTAGGCGATGACTTTGAGAAAGAGCTGGGCGGAATGGATTTTCGCTCCCGCCTGTTCAGCGGTAGATTTGAAAACCCCGAGGCCAATCAGCTAAAGGATCAACACCGAGAGTTGTACTACTTCAATGAGGCCTGGATCCCCGAGCTCAAGAAAGGCGGGATTGGTCGTGTTCAGCTGTATGACCTCTCGATGGATCTTCGTCAGCAGAATGACATCGCGAACGAGAACCCCGAAATCGTCGCTCGAATGAAAGAAAAGGCTGCTGCCATCTACGCGAGTGTCATGGCTGATGCACCGGAGTGGCCAGAACCTGACGCGCCTATACGTAGCGGGACTCGCCAAGAGTTTCGGCAGAGTAGATCGTCTCTCCGAGACGAGACCGCCATGATTCACGGCTCGGATAGAGGTGCTACTCTGGGCCCAACGGTATCGAACGAACCGACATCCCAAACCAACGAGCAGAAAGTCTTGGCCACTTCCGCTACGGAGAAAACTCGCCCGAACGTCGTTGTCCTGTACGTCGATGACTTGGGTTGGCAGGACATTGGTTGCTACGGCGGTCCGGTCAGGACGCCGACGCTCGATAAACTTGCGGCGAAAGGTGTGCGCTTGACCGACTTTCATTCGGGCTGCGCCGTCTGCTCGCCGTCGCGCGCAACAGTCATGACCGGTCGGCATCACATTCGCTCCGGCGTCTATCACGTGATCAGTGATCGCGATCACGCCATGCACTTACTCGAAAGCGAAGTCACGATTGCGGAAGTCCTGAAAGAGAACGGCTACGACACTGTCCATCTTGGCAAGTGGCACATGGGGCTGCCTCTGGGCGACAGAAAGAAGCCGACGCCTTACGACCATGGTTTCGATTACTGGTTTGGAACCGAAAACACGGCCCATCCCAGCCATAAAGATCCAGTGAACTTCCATCGCCACGGCAAGCCGCTGGGAAGGATTGAAGGCTACGCTTGTCAGATCGTGGTTGACGAAGCCATTTCATGGCTCGAGAAGGAACGACAAGCCGACACGCCGTTCTTTCTCAACATCTGGTTCCACGAACCGCATGCGCCCATTGCCGCGCCGGATGAAATTGTGACGCAGTATGGGGATCTCGATGACCCCGCGGCCATCTACAGCGGCACGATCGAGAATACCGATCGCGCCATCGGCCGGCTGTTTGAGAAGCTGAACACCATCGACGAATTCGAGAATACCATCATTGTTTACGCATCGGACAACGGCAGTTATCGCACCGAGCGAAACGGACCCTTGAAACAATCAAAAGGTTCCAATTTCGAGGGCGGCATACGGGTCCCCGGTATCATTTGTTGGCTGGATGGAATAAGTACCGGGCAGGTTGAAAAGGAACCGGCTGGCATGGTCGACCTGTTGCCCACGATCTGTGGTCTTACGGGAATCGACAAGCCCGAGGGCGTCCACCTGGATGGTTCTGATCTCTCACCGTTGCTGACCGGACGACGGAGCGAATTCCAGCGACACATTCCATTGTTCTTCCTGCTGCCAACATCGAATCCGATGGCAACGGTCCGAGACGGCAGGTTCGCACTGGTCGGCTATCGCGACTACGAATTGCCCAAAGACCTCAAAGCCATGAACGGACTGATGGATCAAGTCGAAGTGATTCTGAAACTAGAGAACAGCGCTGAGCTCCGTGATGGTGGAAGACTATGGAGCAAGATGTTCAACACAAAGTTTGCGAACAAGGAGGCTGAGAAGCTGCGAGTCGATTTTCTGAAGTTGAACCGCTTTCAAGAGTCATGGATCCCGACCATCAAAACTGGTGGCTACAAGCGATTTGAACTATATGACCTCGATGCGGATATTGGACAAAAAGCAGACGTTGCAAAGCAGCACCCGGCAATCGCTAACAGACTCAAGCAACAGCTACTCGACATCACCGCCAGCGTGATGTCCGACGGCCCAGATTGGAATCAAGAGTAATGCCCAGTGCCCATCGTTCGTCCAGTATGAATGCCTGGAAACTACGAAGTTCAATTCATGGTAGCGGAAGTCGCCAACGGCCTGTCGATCTAATGACATCCGTGAAATCAATGATCAGCCGTGGCGCGCTAACACCCGGTTACGGTTCATTACCGGACGCGATCGCGTTGCGGCTTATCAAATCGACAGGCCACTCAGAATTTCGGTTTTACGCTACATCACTCAACTTCGAAACCAAAACTCATGGCGAGTGTCGTTACGAACAAACCGAGCGCCCGAAAGCACGGCTAGCGTCG
>JBCCKZ010000875.1:0-2434 GCA_039027135.1 Planctomycetota bacterium | reverse complement strand
GTTGGTGGTTGCCATCCCATCGGGAATCGACAGTGCCTGAGGTGCCGCGAATGAATTCGGCGCGGCGAATTCAGCGGGCATGCCAAGCGGTTGTGGAGCATTTGACTGGGAACCAATTGACTGGGGCTCCGCCGGGTTGGTGGTCGCCTCCGCTAGGTCTTGAGTCGCTGACGATCGTTCAAGATCGAACGTCGGCATCGGGAGAGCGACTGCACTAGAGTCATTTGGAGTAGCCTCCTGCGAGGATGCTGGTTCTTGGTGCTGAACTAGCTGAACCGCATCACTCAATGCCGTATCAGCGGAAGCCCCAAACGGTGAAGGTTCACTAGAACCCTCGATGCCCGCGTCGATGGGTTGTGCTTCGGCAACCGAAAGTGGTTTGGCTTCCCATGCCGTCCCCGGAGACGAGTCTCCCTGCGACGTCATTGCTGCGTAGGCACCAAAGACAATGGTTGCCAATCCCGCGGATAGTCGGACGGTCAATGCCTTCCACATCAGACGATTCCCTTCGTCGAACTTGATCGTTGTTTTGAGTTGCACGCTTGACGATCACTCGCCATGAGATTGCGTGCCCCGATGGGCTTTAGCAAATCTTAGAAAGAAAAAGCCAGACGATTTCGCTTAAAGGCGAGCATCACTAATCGCGAACGTATCACCCTTGGACGGGTCGCCGGTCTGAAGACCAAGTTTGAACCACTTAACCCGCTGTTCGCTGGTTCCATGCGTAAAGCTCTCTTGATCGGCAAAACCTCGAGAGCGCTTCTGAAGCGTGTCATCACCGATGGCCGCTGCCGCTCGAAGCCCTTCCTCGATATCTCCGGGTTCGAGAATCGACCATCTCTGCTGTGCGTGATGAAACATGACGCCTGCGTAGAAGTCGGCTTGAAGCTCGAGCCTCACGGAGTAGCGGTTGTATTCGTTTTCGGGTAGGCGTCGACGCAGCTGGTTGAGCTCATCGGTCTTGCCGAGGATATTCTGGACGTGGTGACCGACTTCGTGGGCCACCACGTACGCCTGGGCAAAATCTCCTGGAGCGCCTAATTGGCGTGAAAGCTGATCGAAGAAACTTGTGTCGAGGTAGACCTTTTCGTCAGCCGGGCAATAGAAAGGACCCGATGCTGCCGATGCTTGCCCACAACCACTGTTTACGACGTCAGAAAACAAAACCATCGTCGGTTCGCGATACTGCAACCGAGAGCGTCTAAATAAGTCGTTCCAAATTTTCTCAGAGTCAGCAAGAACAACGGAGGCGAATTCTCCGCGTTCTCGGTCTTGTTGGCTGATTGCAACTGGCTCATTCGGGCCCACCGCCGCGGGTTCCGGTCGATTCTGAGCGGCTTGTTGCAGCAAGCCTCGCGGGTCTCCCCCCAAAAACATGACGAGGAGTGCGAGCAGAAGCACGCCGATTCCTCCCCCGCCAACGACACTCGCCTTGGGACGCCTACCTCGACGATCTTCGACGTTTGAGCTGCCTTCGCGTCCTCGCCAACGCATAAGTGGTGTTTCCCAATGAGTCTGTTTTGGCCGCAATATTCATGCTTCCCCGCCCATCTTGATCTTGCGATGAAGGATTGTCGACCGCTACGACCACCAGCAATCGTTTTGCCGAACTCAATTTTCTGACAGCGACATGGCAGCCATGGAAGGCCTCAAATTTCGCGAACGTCCGACGTTCAATTATGCGACAAGAGTCATCTCTCACAAAACGAGAGCGAAGAATGCCCCTCACATTTTCGTCCTAGGCACCGCTGCGTTTCTGCTGACGGCCTGGTTCGCCGGCGGAACACAGGCCGACGAGGCAAACTGGATCTGGTCCAGTCGGGCCGGTCAGGACGGCAATGTAGAACCGGGCACGACGGCGTATTTTCGGAAATTCATCAATTTGCGGACACCTGCTGAGGGTCGGATTACCATCACAGCGGATGATCGCTATCAGCTCTATCTCAACGGCACGAAGATAGGCACGGGCGAATCAACCAGCCAAATGCAGCAGTACGACATCACAGAACTGCTCGAAATTGGTCGTAATGTGATTGCCGTTTCGGTAACCAATGCATCCGGCAGCACAGCAGCTCTCGCTGCACGCGTGGCGATCAAGCCTGAGGTCGAATCCGGTGGCCCGGCAAAGTGGTACACCTTCAGCAGCGATGCCTCGTGGAAAGCTTCGCAGCAATCACAGAGCGATTGGACGACGCCGGCTTTCAATGATCGGCTCTGGTCGACGGCAACATCGTTTGGAGTCTTGGGTGAAACAGCGCCGTGGGATATGAAGCCCGAACAAGCGATCGCCAAGTCAGCACCCAATCAGGTCAAGCCGCCAGCGGCTGACCAGCCAAAGGTTGAACAGAAAATTGAGCAACGCGAACGCTTCCAGATCCAAAAAGGCTTTGGAGTGCAACGCGTCATGGATAATCGCAAAGTGGGTAGCCTCATC
>JBCCKZ010000874.1:0-2441 GCA_039027135.1 Planctomycetota bacterium | reverse complement strand
TCGACGCCATCGCAAGCTGATGACGCAGACGACTTTGGCTTACTGCTGCCCAATGTCGAATCGAGTCTCATGCAGAGTCCCATCGGTAGCGTCAGCGGTTATGAGCGGAAGGTAAAGAAGGTCAATGACACTCCTGTGGTTTGGTCAGCGCGCTGGGATTCCAAATCCGCGCAAGCTGCAGTACTCGTTTCGGCTCAGATCAATTCCCCGTGGCACCTCTACAGCATCGACCAACCCAAAGGTGGTCCACTTCCCACCAAGTTCGAAGTCTCGACGATAGGCGGAGGTACCGTCGCGCTCGCTGGTGAGATCGAGGCGGACGTCGCTCCGAAGCAAAAAACCAGCGACGTTTACAACATGCAAGTCTTCGAACACGAAGGCGATGTGACTTGGCGGATCCCCGTCAACGTAAAGTCAGCAACGCAGATCACGGTCAAGGTTTCAGCGCTAGCTTGCGAGTCGATCAATGGTCAATGCCGTCCCGTGAGAGATTCGTTCACCTTGGATGTCGCGTCGGTCGCGGGATCGCTAATGGCCGACTCGCCGACGTCGGACTCGCAGGACCTGGTTGCGAAAGATGCTTCCAAGTCGGAGCTCTTCCGGGACGATGACTACGTGGTTGGTTGGCTTGGCGAATTGGTTTCGTCGAACATCGCACCAGGCGAGCAAACGACGCTTAAGTTCACCGCCATCCCCGATCCAACTTTTCACGTCTACGAGGCCGCAACGGACGCTTCCGAGTCCAAAACGAATTTCGTCATCACTGATAAGGCTGAGTTAAAAATTGGCGCCCCGGTCACTGCATCCGAGGTGATCAGCCACCAGCTCGCGCCGAGCCTGCCTCCCGTGATGTATCACGAGGGCCGCGTTGAGTGGTCGATTCCGATCAAAGTACCCGAAGATGCCAAGCCGGGCCTGCATAACATTGAAGGCATGGTCGCGTATATGGCCTGCACCGAGAATAGCTGCCGTCGGCCGAAAGGCTTCAAGTTCACGGCTTCACTATCGGTTGGCAAGGAAGTCAACGCGACACCAGTGAAGATGGAGACCATCAAATTTGCAGATGTGCTTGATACCGCTGACGAAACGGAGTGGGTGGATGCAGATGTCTTGCCGAGCGAGCTTGCCCAATCAATGCCACCTGAGTTCTACCTCGGGGGAAATTCGCGATCACTCGATGACGCTACGATCGCCAAGCTCAAAGAAGACCAACTATCCAAGCCATTGCCAAACTCAGAAGACAATGACCTGGCAACCGCACCGATGATCGCCTCAAAGGGCGGTGGTGGATTTGGCAAATGGCTTGTGTTCGCATTCCTTGGCGGCATTATCCTTAACGCGATGCCATGTGTCTTGCCCGTCATCGGGTTGAAAGTCATGAGCTTTGTTTCTCAAGGCGGCCAAGATCGGAAACGCATCTTTACGCTCAACCTAGCCTATGCGGCGGGTATCGCAGCGGTGTTTGCCCTACTCGCTTTCTTGTCAATCGCGTTCGGGTTTGGATGGGGCGAACAGTTCCAGTACTTCAGCGTGCGACTTGGTGTAACGATCGCTCTCTTCGCTTTTGCTCTCAGCTATTTGGAAGTTTGGGAGATCCCCGTTCCCGGCATGGCTTCGGGCGGAAAGTCTCAAGAACTTCAAAGTCAGGAGGGGCACGCTGGTGCCTTCTGCAAAGGAATCTTTACTACCTTTCTGGCGACGCCTTGTAGCGGACCACTTCTGGGCGGCGTTTTCGCCGCAACACTTTCAATGACGGGTTTTCAAAAGGCTTGCATTTTCGCGGCACTCGCCTTGGGGATGTCTTCGCCCTACTTGATCATCGGTGCACGGCCAGAGCTTGCAAAGTGGCTTCCTAAACCTGGTGCCTGGATGAACATTTTCAAACAGGCAATGGCTTTCATGTTCTTGGGAGCGGTGTGTTACTTCTTTTATCAGTTCAGCGACGAAAACAAGTTGCCTGTGTTCATCACATTGATCGGCGTATGGTTTGGATGCTGGTTGGTTGGACTGGTTCCGATTTACGCTGACGTTAAGAAGCGTTTGGCTGGATGGGGTGCGGGTATCGCTGCCGCAACCGCGATCAGCGTCACCGCATTCAGTTCGCTCAATGCACCCGCAACACTCAACTGGGTTGACTACGACGAACTTAGCCTTTCTCGCTACCAAGAAGATGGAAAGACGGTATTGGTCGACTTCTCAGCCAAGTGGTGTGTCAATTGCTTAGTCAATCTGGAAACCGCAATCGATACTGAACCGACCGCTGAGTTGATCGAACAATTGGGCGTTGTTTCGATGTATGCCGATTGGACAAACCAGGATGAACACATTTCTGAGAAGCTCAACGAGCTTGAGTCGAACTCAATTCCTCTACTGGCTATCTATCCGGCGGATCGACCTGATGAGCCTATCATTTTGCGAGATCTGGTGACCCAGTCACAGGT
>JBCCKZ010000873.1:0-2447 GCA_039027135.1 Planctomycetota bacterium | reverse complement strand
CGTCGCTCTGCGATGATGGGAGCTTCGTTCCACGCGAATTTGTGCGAAGTGAGTACTTCGATGCACTGGACCCTCACTTTACCGGTGGTACTGGTACGTACGCGACGATGTATCGCGACATACGTTACAAGCTATGTATGTATCACGATCATGACTTGGGCGAGCTCTATGACCTCCAGCAAGATCCGTGGGAGTTTGAGGATTTGTGGGAATCACCGGCCCATCAGGATGTCAAGCATGAGCTGGTTCGTCGGAGTTTCAATGCACACGTAACCCTAACAACCGACGTTGGTGCACGACGCATCGCACCGATGTAAGCAGCCACAATCGTTGACCTGATCAAAATTCAGCAAGCTCAATCTGCCGAAATCAACGCAGAAGTTTGGATTCGAGTAGGCTATAGGTTGATTCTTCCAACTCGACCCAATTCTCAAATATGCCTCGATCAGCTGCCTGCTCCCGTTTGACGACTACGTTACTGTCAAGCGTCTTTTTTGTCTGCTCGATGTCATCCCTCTTTGGCGATGAGCGCCCCAACATCATCTACATTCTTTCCGACGACATGGGATATTCGGACATTGGATGCTATGGCAGCGAGATCGATACGCCGAACTTGGATAGTCTCGCTGCCAACGGTGTGGCCATGACGCAGTTTTACAACACGGCTCGATGTTGCCCGACGCGGGCGAGTTTGCTGACGGGGCTCTACCCGCATCAAGCTGGGATAGGTCACATGATGAATGATCGCGGCTACGACGGATATCGCGGTGATCTCAATCGAAATTGCGTCACCATTGCGGAGGTCTTGGGAGCCTCGGGCTATCGAACCTATATGGCTGGAAAGTGGCATGTCACGCCACACTACGCGGGAAAGAAGCCCATCAATCGCGATAACATGCCGCTCCAACGAGGATTTGATCGTTTCTACGGAACCATCCATGGCGCCGGAAGCTTTTTCGATCCAAATTCTCTTTGCCGTGATAACCAACTGATTTCACCGTCTGCCGACGAAGAGTATCCGTTATCCGAACAAGTTGATGAGACCTTCTACTACACCGATGCCATCACGGATCACGCCTCGCGGTTCATCGAAGACCATGCCAGTGCCAATGGCAACTCCCAGCCCTTCTTCATGTACGTGGCCTATACGGCGGCTCACTGGCCGATGCACGCGCGACCTCATGACATTGCGAAGTACAAGGGACGCTATGACGAGGGCTACGAAGCTGTTCGACAGGCACGATACAAGCGAATGCTTGAGCTTGGCGTGATTGATGCGGATAGCACAACGGCCTGGCCGATTCCCGACGACTGGAAAGAAACCGATCAATGGGAATGGGACCGTCTCAACATGGAGGTTTACGCGGCGATGATTGATTCGATGGATCAAGGAATTGGAAAGATCGTTGCTGCACTGAAAGCGACCGGGCAGTACGACAACACGCTCATTTGCTATGTTCAGGACA
Source organism: Planctomycetota bacterium (assembly GCA_039027135.1). GTDB lineage: Bacteria > Planctomycetota > Planctomycetia > Pirellulales > Pirellulaceae > Rubripirellula. The sequence continues at coordinate 981 of JBCCKZ010000873.1, read as the reverse complement.
ACGGTGGTTGCGCCGAGCAGTTTGGAAGACGCGGAGAAGGAACGGATCGCGCCCCGAAGCCAACGCTACCTCCGATGGCGGCTGATGCGTTGCAACACGACATGCAGCCAAAGCAAACCCGTGACGGCTATCCCGTGCGAGTTGGAAAGGGCGTCATGGCGGGACCCTCTGATACCTATATCGCCTACGGCAAAGCCTGGGCGACGGTATCCAATACCCCGTTTCGCGAGTACAAGCATTGGGTGCATGAAGGAGGCATTTCAACGCCACTGATCGCCCATTGGCCAGCGGGAATCACGAACCCTGGTCGACTGAACGCGACACCAGGGCACTTGGTCGATCTGATGGCAACAGCCGTCGATATCTCCAATGCAACCTATCCAGCGACTTTCCATGACGGCAAGAAGATTCATCCAATGGAGGGCAAGAGCCTTCGATCATTGTTCAATGAGACTCCGTTGGAACGTGATGCGATTTACTGGGAGCACGAAGGCAACCGTGCCATTCGAAGGGGTGATTTCAAGTTGGTCGCGAAAGGAGCAAAAGGTCCTTGGGAGCTATACGATATTTCAAAAGACCGAAGTGAGCAGCACGACTTGGCGTCTTCGAAACCTGCCTTGCGGGATGAACTGAAGGCACAATGGGATCGATATGCCGAACGAGCCCACGTTCTACCACTCAACCCCCAGAAACCCAAAGACAGCGCGAAGTCACCCGCGAAGAAAAAGCAATCGAAGTGATTGAGTTTTTCGGCCTACGACCTAGGTTTCGGCCGCCACACGACTTGGGATGACTGGTAGTGGATTAGGCGACGAATCCCCACTCAATAGGACTCCTCGCGTCGTCCACTACCCTAAGGCCTCAGCTGCAGCAGAATGCGCGCGTTGTTGAAAAACCAGAACTTTTGGTTTGTCCGTAGCGCAACTCGCCAAGAGTTTCGGTCTTAATGTTGCTTGCCGCCGCTGGAAGCCGAAACTCTTG
>JBCCKZ010000872.1:0-2450 GCA_039027135.1 Planctomycetota bacterium | reverse complement strand
CGCGACGAAGCGTATTCACAGCTCGCTGCCTACATGAACTTGGATCCGGAATTTACGCACATCGGCATGTTCAGTGTCGAGCAGTGCAAAGCAGTCGAGGGTTTTATCAATTCACTATACGTCGGAGGTGACATTATGTCGGCAACCAAAACCGTTGAACCTAAAGCCAATGGTTCAATACTCTCTTCAATCAAACCAAGTCGAAAGACGAGGCCACCACGCATCGTCATTGCTGGGACATCAAAAGTCGGCAAGTCGACATTCGCATCAGGTGCTCCAGGGTCACTGTTCCTTCCCATCGATAAAGAGGAAGGCATTGATGATGTCGATGTAATGTCATTCCCTGTCGCAAAGGGATATGACGACGTTCTTCAAGCGATGCGAGCCCTCTACGAGGATGAACACAAATTCAAGACGCTGACGATCGATTCTGTGAGCACGCTCCAGCCCTTGGTCATGAGGAAAGCTCGGGAGATGGAGAATGTCGAGTCAGATGCAAAGCTTGGCGGAGGTTACGGTCGCCAATACGACACCCCCTTAAATCTGTGGACGAAGATTCTTACCGGGATCGATTCGCTTCGTGACAAGAAGGGCATGGCGTCGATTCTTGTGGGACACGTCACGACGACAAAATTCGAGGACCCAATCGTTGGCTCGTACACTCAGTACGAACTCGATCTGCCAACAAAGATCCGAGAAACAATCTATCGATGGGCCGACGTGATTTTGTTTGCGAACTGGGAATCGCATCGAATCACTGAAGAGGCTGGATTCAACAAGAAGGAACACCGTGGCGGTGATGGCGGGACTCGCAAGCTGTACACGCAGCGACGAGCCAGTCACCCAGGTGGTGGGCGGGGTGTTTACGGACGCTTGCCCTACGAAATGGAACTTTCATACGGATCGTTCATGTCTGCTGTGAAAGACGCGATGGATCAAGCACAAGCTGCCTGAATCTTGTTCGGATGCCAGCGTGGGGGAACACGCATAGGACTACCGCAGCGGGTATCGAATCCCGTCATCCGAAATGTTTGTTTTGAGTTTGGCGAAAGCCGTTTACTGGAGAGTCTTATGTCTATTTTTGGAGACGGCGGGTTTGATGCCCGCGAAGTTGAACCCGCTGGCGATATGGATCTGATTCCTGCTGGCACTTACAAAGCTCGGATCATTGAATCCGAGGAAAAGCCTTCCAAACAGAATCCGCAGAACCGTTATCTGGCTCTGACGTTTGAGATCATTGATGGTCAATTCAAGGGCCGTCGCCTTTGGGAGAACATCAACTTGATCAATTCGAATGGAACTGCCGTTCAGATTGCTCGTCAGCAAATGTCGGCAATTTGTCGGGCGGTTGGTGTGCTACATCCCAAACATCCAAGCCAGCTCCACGACATCTCAATGATGATTGGCGTGAAGGTCACCAAGCGATCTGACACAGGTGACGCCCAGAACAAGATCAAGTCTTGGAAGAGCATTGAAGAGGCTGCGAAAGAATCGGTGCCTGCGGGTGCAAGCAATCAATCGGCTCCTTGGGAAGCGGCTTAAATCCCTATCGGCGTCAGTGGTCTGTGAGGTCATTGGATGTGCAGCACTCCGGTCGGTTCGATTCCGGCCACGCCGAATGTTTAGTTTTCCACCTGCAAAGGAATGTAATCAATGTTAGTTCTTTCAAGACATCGTAACGAAGATCTGATCATCGGCGACCACATCGTGATCAAAGTCGTGGACATCCGAGGCGACAAGGTTCGGCTCGGTATCGAAGCTCCACGGGATGTAGCCGTGCACCGTCGCGAGGTCTACGAAGAAATCCAACGTGAACAAAGGGGCGACAATGGGCGGTCAGCATAGCGGTCCGATGAAGCGAGTTCACGAAGGAACGGCTCGAGGTGGAATGATCACCATTCGTCTGTCGCCGGAGAAGCATGGCGAGATCAACAGGCTGGCTGAGCGTCAGATGATTTCAGTCAATCAATTGATGAATGATTTGGCAGACAAAGCACTGTCTGCCGATGTCTCATTGGAGGATGACGTTGAGCCTGCTGCGTAAGCCTTCGACGTGTAAGTGCATTGGCGGCTACCGATGCAATGGAGATTCATGGCGTGTTATCGATCGCCGTGATCCTCCAGCGACGTCTCAGCTCAAGTGTCTGACTTGCGGTTGGAAATGGTGGAGCGATCGAAAATACGTTGCGAAGCTTCCTGACCACGTTGAAGACTGTCGGTCGGGAATGACTGACCTGGACGTTGTCGCACTGGTTCGTTCTGGTCAGCTTTCGATCCTGGCGAACAACGAGAGAGCCGTTCGAGTTTTTCGCAAGCAACCAAGCGGAACCTGGAAGGATTTGCAGGTCATCAATCGTGAGTCCAACGGTTCGTCATACAAGTTTGTAACGATCTGCGGTGGCGGAAAGAAAAAGAAGGTCGCCCTTCACCGACTTGTCTGGATGGCGGCG
>JBCCKZ010000871.1:0-2451 GCA_039027135.1 Planctomycetota bacterium | reverse complement strand
TGATGTTCTGGGTATCACCAGCTTTCATTGGACCTGCCGATCGTAGATTGAATGTTTCCTCGTAACATGTGTGCTTGTGCGTCTTTCGATTGCTGCCGCTGCCGCTGGTGGCTTCTTCGCTCGCTACCAGAGTTAAAGTAATTCCGTTGCACTCAAACGACTTTCGAGGGGTGACGGACAGCGTTCCTTTTAGCTGGTCACCCGCAGCGATGCAGTTTTCGGTCAATTCAAGTTTTGGTTGGCCGAGTAACTGTCTGATCATCCAACGACGTGATGCCCAAAATCCAACGCCACCACCAATCACGAGTAGCAGAATCCAGAATAGAAACGGAATCGCCGCCGCGACGACCATGAGAGCGAAGGCGATAAAGAGAAAAATGGACGCAAAAATCGCGATGAACACGTAAGCGAACCATTGGCTCGTTCCCTTCAGTAGGTGTTCGGGGACTTCCGAAGCGTCACCCGCACCTCGTACTGTGATGGGTATCATCGTCTTGGGGTCGAATGCGAAGCTGAGCTTGACGCGGGCTTCGATCCAATGATCGATGTTGATCATTTGGCCGTGGTAGCTGGGCGGGCCTTGGCCGACTTTCAGTTGGAAGGGGTAGACCTCTTCTTGGCCCTTCGAAAAACGTCCCTCGTAGAGTGTGATTTGATCGGAGGTCTGTGAATCGACGTTTCCACGACCGCTCGTTTTCATCATGCTAGTAATTTGCAGGCCCTTGCAAGTCAGGTCTTGATTTGCCTTTAAGTGGACCTTGCCCGATACAACGTCACCTCTGCGGTAGACGGAATCTGGTGTGTCGAGCTCGATGTATATTTCGCATTTCATCGCTGAAAACCACCATGATGCGAACCAAGTGATTCACCAATACGTTGTTGCCATTCTTGATACAACGCCTCTTCGATCATACGCATATTTGTGCCGTACCGTTTGTGGAGTCGCTTGACTTCGCTTTGACTGACGCAAGGAATTTGCCCGGGTCGGTATCTTGCTAATTCGATTCGTTTGCTGATTGCTTTTGCGATCAATGACTCGTTGTTTGAGCTGCCAATTCTCTGTCGCCGTACCATGCGACTCGGTCGATGGACTTCCGATAGCAGTGGCCAATGTGTACTGAGTACCAAAGCGGTTTCAGAGCGTAGGATGCGTTTGAGTAAATTTCGTGGAAGGCGTTGAGCCTCGTCGATGATCAGCGGATGTGCTTCCGGCAAACCGGGCACATGTCGGTCTTCTGAAATGTAGACGTAATGTGCGCCCTGAAGTCGCTGGCTCAACGCAAGCAGTCGTGTCGTCTTTCCACGCCCCTTGCGTCCCACCAGTTCGATGAGAGCTCGTTTCTGGCCTAGCCAGCGTGTACAGCTTTCAAGCCAAATCTCATCAAGTACGACTGCTTCGATTTTCTCGTCTCGAGTGAGCTCACCGAATGGATTTCGTACAAGGTTGTGTTGTAGCCAAGGGTTCGTCGCTAACCAGTTCCGGTGTCGCTTTGCTTTCGATAGTGGGTTTCCAATTTGACTATCCATCTGGTTCTCTGCCCATTCATCTGGCTCCCAATTACCCATCAATGACGCCACCGGGATTTGGCCGTTACCTTTCAACAGATTAACGTATCTTGGAAAGCTCCGAGATGGATAGCCTCCATGAATGAAGATCCGATAGCGTCTCCCGATCCGGTTTCAAAGCCCGAGTTCAAGGAAAATCCATTTGCGGCGCCTCGGGTGGTTGCCGAACCTCTCGTCTCTGTTGACGGCGTACAAGCGGCGGAGTGTGTGCGGTTTGAATACATCAAGCGAGAGGCATCCGTCAAATCGATCGGTACTCTGTACTACCTCGCCGGATCTCTTTTGGGTCTGTATAGCATCTTCACGGTCTACGCATTGATGGGTCTGCTTAAGCAGTTTGGTGACTTGGGCGCGGTGCAAAGTGTCTTTTTCTTCATGCTTCCCGTTTTCATCGGCGGAGCCTCGGTTTTCCTCCTGGTGACAGCCTATGGTCTGAGGAGACTTTTGGCATATTCACGTGTCACGGGGATCCTCTGTTCTCTCTTTGGACTGTTCGTGTTGCCATTAGGGACGATCGTTTCAGCCTATTCGCTTTATCTGTTGCTAGGTGCGAAAGGCAAGTTCGTGTTTGAACCGGAATACAAGGCGGTCGTTGCGGCAACACCGCATGTTCGCTACCAAACACCGCTGATCGTTTGGATCATTTTTGTGCTGATTGTTTTGCTGATGGTTCTCTGGATCGCTTTTGGTCTTTCTAGCTAGATGGGGCTTGTGGATAACCCTTGTTTTGTGATCCTCATCGCGATCATCGCGATGTCGGTGTGTGTTCCTAAGACCGTTGTGTCATTGACACTTGGCGCGATGTACGGAACGGTTGGAGGAACTCTTGCCTTGGCGGTCATCGCTGCGGCAGCGGCATCGATCGACTTTGGTGTTGGTTTATGG
>JBCCKZ010000870.1:0-2461 GCA_039027135.1 Planctomycetota bacterium | reverse complement strand
GTCATCGGGAACGTATGCCCAACGCGCTAAGACTTTTCCCTTTGAGCTTGCCATCGCCGCTGAATCCTTTGACGCCACCTCAGGTTCCGCCTGTGCCGCTTTCTCAACAAGCTCGACGTAGAGGTCGGGACGGGATTCATGCCGATGCAGTAGTACATCCGAAATGGTCGATGCGCCGGCCGGTGCGGAGATCGTCGCCGTGTAGGCCTCGACCAATCCCAGACTTTCGGCAACTGAGGGCGGCATGTGCTCCTGGCCCGAGACCGTTCCCGCGCCTGCGGAGAAAACCGAGGTCAGCATCAGGGCTACCGGTAGGCTGGGCACAACAGCGGCCCATTTCGGCCGAAAATTCCATTGATGAGATGGCGAACGCATAAGAAAAAGACGCGGTCAGATGAGGCGATTTGAAAACCGAGATCGTCCCGTATTGTAGTCGCTCAAGAGCCTAAAACACCGCCATCGTCCGTGCTTTCACCCAATCATTCCTGGCGGCGACGATCCATCTGCTTCTGGCTCACGTTCACGACGGTGGCCAAATAGCTGCGAATCTTCGAGATAGTCTTGTCGGGTAAACCAACTCGAGCCTCACGACCGTTAAGACCCATCCATCCGCTATTCAGATCGAGATCGATTCTCAAATCCTCGAACCGCTTCCCGGTGGGATCCGACAGACCAACCTGGATGCACCCCAGCTTCGCTTTGGTCTCATCGAGCTTGTCCTCGGGCTTGAGAACTTCGTCGGAACGACAGTCTTGCATGGCTGGCAAATCTTCGAGACGCTCCCAGTCGTAATTTCGTTCGTCAAGCAGCAATCTTCGGAAGTGCCCTAGCCCAGGCGTCAGCGTCAACTCCACAGGTGCGAAAGCGACATCGCCTCGAGAGTACAAACGCATACGCTCACCCAATTGAATGGCTGTGATGCCTTCATCACCGAGAAACTCCCGAGTCCGATCCAATCGAGTTTTGCGGGCGTAAATGCTCCATCCAGATCCAACGCATCCGAACAGAAAAACGGCGAAAGCAATTGCTAAACCCCGGCGGGTGATTTTAGCTCGAGGATCGTTGTACTTGTCGGCACTGGGATCAGATGTCACGGTGGGAACTTCTCGAAAGAGTGATCTCGACCCACCGGAAACCATTTGATGCCAGCAAGTCTTCAACGCGTCGATGTCGAATTGGATCAACGCAGTTATCCCATCATCGTTTCATCGGGGCAAATCGATAAGATCGCAGGTCATGTTGTCGCGGCTATTCCCGATCTCACTCATGCTGTCCTCATTCATGACGAAGCAGTGAGCTGGCTGGCAAATGATCTAGCAAAGCAACTTGAAAATCTCGATAAGCCCGTCCGTGTGAGTTCAATTGATGTGGCTTCTGGCGAGCCCAGCAAATCGATCGACGTCTTCGATCAGATACTTCGGCGAATGCTCGACGAAAAGACGGATCGGAAGTCGATCGTGATCGCTGTCGGTGGCGGCGTGGCGGGCGACCTAGCAGGATTTGTTGCAGCAAGCTTTGCGCGGGGGCTGCGATTTATCCAAATCCCCACGACGCTGCTCGCCATGGTCGATAGCAGCGTGGGTGGCAAAACGGGCATCAACCTGCCCGGTGCGAAGAACATGGTCGGTGCGTTTTGGCAACCTCGCCTAGTGGCCATCGATACCGAAACGATGAAGACTCTAGATGAACGATCTTATCAGTCGGGCATTGCAGAGGTGATCAAGTACGGGGTGATCGAAGACGCGGAGTTCTTTGCTTGGCTCGAGAAGAACGCCGAGCCAATCGTCGAGCGAGATTCCGAAGCGGTCCGGCACGCGATTTGTGTGAGCTGCCAATGCAAAGCGAATGTGGTTCGCGATGATGAACGAGAAACCAGCGGACGTCGTGCGATCTTGAATTACGGCCATACCTTCGCCCACGCCATTGAGGCGACGGCGGGCTACGGGAGTCTCTTGCACGGCGAAGCGGTTGCGATCGGTATGAATATGGCAGCCCACCTAGCGATCGACCTTGGCCTATGCGATGCAAGCTTAATCGATCGACAAATCAAGCTCATCGAACGTTGTCAGTTGCCAACGACATGGACTGATGCAAACGCGACCGAGATGCTGCCCGTGATGAACAAAGACAAGAAGGTCGAGCATGGAAAGCTGAAGTTCATCCTTCCAACCCGCGTTGGCGAGGTTCGCCTGGTCGGCGACGTCGATTCCTCTGCCGTTGAAAAGGCGATTGAAGCCTGCCGTTAGGATGGCTCGAGCAAAATGAACCCGCAGGGGGAGGCGTACGACGCCTCGGGTATGACTGGGGAACCGGTGCCGCAGGGGGGAGGCGTAAAAGCCTCGGGAGACGACACGCATGAATACCCAATGGGTGGCACCGCTTCTCAATTCGGCTCGTTGGCCACCTACCGCCGCTTGAGTGCCTTGCCGCTGTTCTCGGCTCGCTTAGCGGCCATCTGCGT
>JBCCKZ010000869.1:0-2474 GCA_039027135.1 Planctomycetota bacterium | reverse complement strand
GCTTAGCTTATATACAAGCGGCATTATGTCGGCAAAATTAGGCATGGCACGAGAACCAAGTGGATGCTGGTGGCAGATGGCCAGGGATCGCCTCTGTCATGTACGACCACAAACGCGTCCCCAGCTGAGGTGACGTTCGTCGAAGAGCATTGCTCAATATGCAATGACCGGACGAGGAAACGACGACGCTGATTGCTGGTCGTACCGTAGACAGTGACCCGCTACGAATGCGATTACTCGAGAGTGATTGTGACCTGAATTGCCCCCATAGTCGCGGTCGAAGCAAGCCACCAACGCAAGACGGTCGATCGCTGCGGCGATATCGACCACGATGGTCTATCGAATGAACGATCTCCTGGATGGGCAAATCCCGATGCTGATTCGTGAGTCGCGAGCATTGCTACGATCTATATAATGCATTTGTGCAGCTCGCATGAGCGATGCTTTGCTTGAAGAAGGTTTGAAACCGCATCAAGAACATAGAATCATGAATGATCTTTTTGACAAATACTGCGTGCTGCGTAGAGAGCCCGAGTCCAATCAGCCAGTCAAAACACTCTCCAACAACGATCTGAATTTCCGAATTGAAACAACGACTAGTGCATCATCCAGTCTTAATTTGGGGGTAGAGGCGAGCGAGTTTGGTTCTCGCTTCGCCGATCTGCAATTGCCAATCGACACCCCGTTGCTTGTCGTTGATGGAGTCGGACCAAGCGGCGATTTCTTCCTGGAGGTCGCTTAGCTCTCCGATCCGTCTCCCCGAAAGGCACTGCCGCGTCATCGCGCTAAGTTCGCATTCGGCAACGTTCAGCCAGCTACCGTGCTTCGGAGTGAACACAAACTCGATTCGCTTCACGTAGGACCGCGCGATCGCCGGTTCAAAGGCTTCATAGAAAGCCCCTTTGGTATGGACATTCAAATTGTCCAGTACCATCGTGACTTTGTCGCAATGGGCATAGCGAGTGTCCACAAGATGGGCGACTTCGCGTGCCCAGTCGGCTTTCGTGCGTTGTGAACGTGCGGTCGCCTGACGAAATCCCGAAAGAGGCTCAGTGAACATGAAGATGCTGGCTGTGCCATTGCGTTCATATTCGTAGTCGACTCGCTTGGGATGGTCCTTGGTTGCTTCAATCGCGACGCGGGTTTCCTTGAGCAATTGCACAGGCTGCTCGTCCATGCAGATGACCGGATGGGACGAATCGTAGGGTTTTTCGTACGTTTCAAGCACTTCTTCCATGCATGCGACAAACTCGGCATCGTTCTCCGGTGGGATCACCCAATAGTCGATCATCCGTTTTGTCATGCGATTTTTTTTAGCGTCTTGCGCACCGTTTCCGGACAAATCGAGTCAACGACTTCGAGCTTGACCAATTGGTCGGCAAGCAATTGTAGCGTCCACTTGCCGAACCCCTTGGGAGGCTTGCCAAGTCGCATCGAAATCAATTTGGCCTCCGCCTTACCATCGAGCTTGGCAGGCGTGGGTGGTTTCGCACGCGGCTTTCCGTTGAGAGCGACTTCAAATCCATCGTTGACAAGACGCTTTCTCAGATTTTCGATCGTTTGCACGCGGGCGTTGAAAGCATCGGCGATCTTCGCGTCGGTCCAAGCCGGCCCATCGGCATCCGCCTTGAGCAGCATCTGAGCGCGACGAACTTTCTGGGAAGAACCGCTGAGTGTCTTGATGACGCACTGACAGGCGTCGCGTTCCTTGTCCGAAAGCCGGACGATATACTTTTTGATCATGGAAACCTCCGTGTGTTAACCACAGTTTCCATGAAATACCTTCAATCACCCAACCCCAATTCCTAGACTGGATGATGCACTAGCCTTCAACGTCAACTCGGTTGACGACCTGCTTGCCTTCCGCAATTGGTCGCAAAATTTCCTGGGCCAGTTGCTTGTGGTAGAAACTGCTCACGTTGCCCGAAAGCCTCAACTCGTGCTCGCTCTCATCCACCCGAAGGAAACGCAGCTCAGCAACGCTGCTCTCCGCAAGTGCAGCGATCGCCGCCTCAAGCCTTTCGCTATCTAGGAAAGAGTCTTCTTCAACGGCAACTGCTTGACCTAACTCTGGACGGTCGACCCGACGCACTGCACTCTCGATCGAGTCGTTACCGCCATCTCGAACAAACCGACTCGGCGACTTGGTTCCGGTCGACGCAGTACTAAGACGCTTTGCCGGTGGCACTTTCCGAATACGCTCGATCGGATCTGGCAATGTCAGCGTATCAGTATTGTTGTCTTTCATCGGTCCATCCCGTTGTTGCTACTACAAAATGAATTTGTAGCACTTGCGGCGATTCTGATCCTGGTGCACGCGGCCGTCGGCATATGGTCAATCATCGTAAGTCGAACATCCGATCGACCAAGTGTCCTGGCTGCCCATAAATATTCCCGATTTAGACGACGCAAGCCACCGCAAAATGAACGTTTTGCGACCTTTCTAGCAAACCAGGTGCGAACATGGGCAATTC
>JBCCKZ010000868.1:0-2475 GCA_039027135.1 Planctomycetota bacterium | reverse complement strand
TTTGAGCCGCTGGCGGTTGTTGTTGTATCGCACACTCGTTTGCGAGGGTTGCCAGAATCGAATCAGCCCCAAGCCGCGTATGTGGTATCACGTATTGTCGCCCTTGCTTTTCATTGCCTTGATCTTTTGGCCCATTCACCGCGGCTGGGGGTTGGAAAACACTTGGTTCTGGATCGTTTTCATGGCTAGCCCCGTTGCAATCGACACGCTGCTTATTGCCTTGTCACCGCGTCCGTGGCCTCACAATGGTTGGCGTTTCATGTCCAAGACGCAGGTCGAAGCCGCAAGCCAATCCTATCTGGATTCGCATGATGATACGAAACCGCCTAACGCATAATTCTCGACGCTCAAGGCGAGTCCAGCCCAGACGCTGAATCGGTAATTTGAACCACTGCCATTTTGAGAGAGAGGATGGTCGCTGAGTGGCGCATGATCAAATGTTCATGGAGCATCACCTGGGCCAGTGCAGCCGCTTGGCTACACCTTCAGGTTGCGAAAGAGTTCAAGTTGACGTCGCCTACAACTCGAAGTTGAAGGTCTTGGCGATAAATCGCCAAAGACGGGAGCCAAGTGACATTGGATCCACATGGACCTTCGCGCTGCCTCGGTAACCGGGGCGTACCAATACACCATCAAGCTCAAGCGGAACGCGGGCTTGGTACGACACGCTTCTCGGTATGACCGCGCCAGTTGCTGGGTCAATTTCGGTTTGAAGGTCTCCACCGGTTTGCGATGACATGGATACCGATGTGGCGTCCAAGGGTTCATTACTCTTCTCGGTAATCTCGCCCGTATAGGTATCTGCTCGACGGGCGTCAAACTTGATGTCGACCGATTGGCCTTCGCGAACTAGCTGAACGTCACCCTGGTCAATTATCAAAACTGCTTCGAAGCCGTTTGGTACCGCTATGTTGCAAACCACATCATCCGGCGTGAGCAACGCACCGAGATTCTTCTTTTGGAGCGGATGACCAGTCCATCCCGGTAGTCTGCCGTCTCCGGTGTCCTGGCTAGGACGTTCCGGGGGTTCGACAATGATTCCATCTCGCTTGGCCCTGACCGTTAATCGATCAATCTCTTCAAGCGTCTTTGCCTTCATTTGGCGAATCGAATCAAGAACCTTTTCCTGGGTATCGATCTGCAGATCAACTCGAGCATCGCGAAAGGTTTGTCTCTCGAGATTCTGTAGCTTGATTTCAGCTTGACGTTCCTCACCCTCAAGATCTGAAAGATGAATCTCAAGGTCAGGGTTCTTGAGTTTCATGATCTGGTCGCCCTCAGCAACGACGGTCCGGGGCTCAACGGCCCACTCGATCCGTCCCGGCGTACCCGCGTAAACGGTTCCGGCGCTTGATGGTCGCACTTCGAAGGCGCAATCGATGTGGTGGGGCAGAGGGATGTAGCACACCGCCGTGATCGCGGCTGCCGCAACGGCCAGAGAGGCCAGTAGTGGTTTCTTCTTCACCTTCGATAACCTCCCAGGAGTGCGAACGAATTTAAAAGTCTGGATAATGGGCTGGGCGACCAAACCGGCAAAACCGATCGCGGCGACCATTCGCCCGATGGATTGGAGCCCATATGGTTCGAGCACTTTGATGACGAACCAACAAATCGAAAAGACAACGACCCAGCGATAGATGACACTGGCGATGGTGAACATGGCAAACCAGAACTTGCCACGCGTTGGCAAAAACGGGTCCTCTTGAAGTTCTAAGCCTAAGCAGGTCTTCTGGAACCAGCGTTTGAGTACTTCAGTGCTCTTTTGTCGTAGGTTGGGGATCTCCAGTGCATCCATCAGGATGTAGTAACCATCAAAACGCAGGAGCGGGTTGCCATTGACTAAAATCGTCGACACCGCATTCAAGAACATCATGTTCAAACAGAGGTCATTGATGGTCGTTCCCGATTCGGTGTAGTACCAGAAGAATGCCGCCATCGACGCGAGAATCATCTCAACGTAGATCCCGGCCGCGCCAATCCAAACTCGTTTCCATTTGTTCGGGAGCATCCAGGAGTCAGATACGTTGCAATAAAGGCACGGCGTGAATACCAACAGCATGAATCCTATTTCATGGCATTCACCGCCAAACTTTTTGCAGCTGAGACCATGCCCGAACTCGTGAATCACCTTCACAATCGCCATTGTCGCAGCCAGGATGAGCCATCGGTCAGCAGCGAAGAATTGGCCGAACGTCGGGAGTTTGGCGTAAACGGTTTCGTATTGGCTTGCCAGCAGCAATGATGCCGAAAGGAACAACCCAATGAACCCGAGAAGGGCGGGGATCGTGAAAATCCAACCGAACCAAGGCAGCATCCAGTTGAGGATCTTTTCTGGGTCGAAGCCGCGATAACGAAGTGCAAAGACATTGGCGAATTTGCCAACTGATATTTGCACCGGTCAAAAAAACCCGGACCGACTTCATAGTCGAGAAAGCGACGGAGCTGGGCGCCCGACAGATCCAACCTGTGATCACC
>JBCCKZ010000867.1:0-2478 GCA_039027135.1 Planctomycetota bacterium | reverse complement strand
TCGGCCACCAAAGACTTCACTTTCATCCCCTAGCATCGAAACCAATGTCGGAACAGCGTTCTCCGAGAATGGACCAAGACTTCCCAGTGCAGATATCAATCGGCTTTTGCACCGCCTGTCTGTCTCTTTACCACTTTCCAAACGTGCAATGAGCTGAGGAGCGAATTCCTTTGCCGGGCGACCGATCGATGCGATCATCTTCAACGCTACTTCACGTTGCTCAACCGATCTTGAGTCCAGCCTGTCTTTGATCCAGCCAAATGCGGGTCTAGCTTTTTCCCCCAGTTGCGAGACAGCCGTTGCCGGATAAAACCATTCTTCGGTTTCCAAAGCAGCTAGCAAAACCGGTATCGCGGGACCTTCCAGTGGACCCAGCGACAGGCTGGCAGTCCATGCGTAAGGCGCCATCGGTGCCAAATAGTCCTTGCGCTTCTGAATATTGCTTACCAATGCAGTGGCAACCACGGCGGAATTGGGTTCCTCGATGACCAGTCGGCGAAGTGCGTACATCGCGACATGGGGGTCGCGATCATCAAGAGTGGTCATCAGCTGGCGAACCAATTCGTCCCGGTCTTTTGGCTCGTCTGGCAAGACATGTTCGACGTTCCAAGACTTCCATTGCGGATGATCCTCTTGGGCTGACAGCTGAACGCTTGGAAGCATCAGCAGAAACAAAAGTCGCAGTGGGCCAAAACTAAGAACTAGCTGGCGATTCGTGAGACGGAATGGAACGGACATGCGATTTGGTTGAAGAGAAGTCTCAAACTAACTCAGATGAGTACCGCAGGAATCTGATTTCCAAGTCCTTGCCCTCGAAGACTATCGAAGTTGAGGCGCTGTTCTTTCCGAGTCACGATCCCCGATTTTGCCTCTGCACCTACAGCCCTATTGCCAGTGTAACTTGGTCGAGAACCTGGTTACAAATTGGCGAGGGCCAATTGGGAAATTGCGTCGGCTTCATCGACCGACGCGATTTAGACACTCCGTTCACACGCTGAAATTGGACAAGCCGATTTTCACTGCGAATCTCGGGAACTGCGAGCGGTGCTGTCGACCGAAGCGTTCGTAGGCTAAATCTGCTTCGGTGGTCCGACCGTTCGCTATTTTCGTTTCGGCTTCGGGAGCGAAATCGATGCAGCCGAAGAAACTTGCTGTTGACTGTTGCACGCGTCGGTGTACGAAGGCCACCTTGAGCGATGGCTAGTCGTCCACGCTAGGGTCGACAAGCTATTGACCAGGAGTACCCGTAATCCAATTGCTTTGTCCGCCCGCAAACGTTCGATTGCGTTAATCTGTTTCCCGTCCAGGGAGATTGGCCTCGATGATTGACTTGAGCAGTGGGCTATCAGCGGAACGTTCGAACAGAATGCGGTGTTTGCATTGCTCTGCCTTCCTCCGCCGTCCAAAGAATTTTACATCAAGGTTGTCGGCCGATTCACTGGAAACGTTGCTGTGCTTCCACGTCTCGTCAGCGTCGTCAAAGTACAGCAGCCCAAACGGTTCCGGTGAAGGAAGACGCAACGAAAACAGGGCAAACGGTTCGTTCAGTTGGTAGCCGGTGAGCTTCAGCATCTTGGTTTCGGTGTGCTCGAAAGCGATCCCGTTCTGGGATGTGCTGTTGTGATAGAAACACAGCGGCATCAGGTAACAGATTCCTCCGAATTCGACAGAACCGTCAGACTCAAGCGTTACGTGTCCACCAACACTAAAGTCAGGGTGGCTGTTGCCGCTGGGCGTGTCGTTCGTGACGTAACAGCTTGCTCCCGCAAGATCCGCTTCTTGGATCAAGAGTTGCTTCCAGGAACTCGCCCCGTTGGGAATGGGATCTCCGGTGCTTCCGCTGACGTTGTACAAGGGTTCGCTGATATCAACAACTTCCGCTCCAGTACTGAGCAACCTCATGTCTCGGAAGTTCTCTAAGTATGATCGGATGAACTCGGTTTCGGTGTTACTTGGCATCATGTCCTCCCAATACGAAGCGTCTGTCCACTTTCCTGACTCTGCTTTGAAGCGAGTCTGAGTTTCGGAGGACTTCATTAGACAGAATGCTCGGGAGAACGACCAAGCAGTCGCCCTTTCTTACGGATAGCCGCCCCTCGTAAGCCAGATCGGCTCAAGAGCACATAGATTCATGAGCGTCTACGCGAGCTCAAAGAAGTCAGCCAAACGTTTGCAGGATGAGCGCTTTCGCAGCACGTTCAAGTCGCTATTGCGGTATTCACGCGATTTTGCTCCAAATTCATGAACCTAACCTTGCCTGATTGAGCAAGGGGTTGCGAGCACGATTCAAGAAGACCAATGGAACTGGCACAGATGGATCAACGGGCACCTCTACTTTCGTTAGTACTCCTGGTTACACCAGTACTTGCTTTGGCTGATGAGACTGCACCTCGAACGTCAATCCTGAAGGTGTATCGTGTCGGAAACATCGTTTCCGGAGCTGCCATACGAGCACACAGTAGCAGTGCAACCACCAGC
>JBCCKZ010000866.1:0-2478 GCA_039027135.1 Planctomycetota bacterium | reverse complement strand
GCGACCAATCCGAGTCACCATGAACCCGCTTAATGTGAAATTCGTTTCCGCCCACATCGTTGTAGTCGCCATATGCACTCGTAAAACCTTGGAATCCAGCGCGGCGAATGGCGTCAACGAGGACTGGCGTTAGCTGTTCCGGCAAACCAAAGGGTACAGCAAAGTAGCGAACCGGTCCGCCAATCATTCGTTCAAGCTCGTCCTTTGCGACCGCGACTTCTTCATCAATCAGTCTTGGATCTTCAATCTTTGAAAAGTCCACGTGGTTACGTGTGTGGCAGCCGATCTCAATTCCTCGATCGGCCCATCGTTTGACGTCTTCGGGTGTGTGGACGGGAAGCCGCGCTCCGGCGGCCAGATCATGCTGAAATGGCAATCCCGTTCGCACATGTTCGGTGCTGACAAAGTACGTGCAAGGGATCTGTAGTTGCTGCAAAAGCGGAAGAGCCCAGGTGCCATTATCCGAGTATCCATCGTCGAACGTCACGCTGGTAAGACGGCGAGCTGAGCCCTGCTTGACGTGCCGCTGGATAGTGGCCAAGTCAACGCATTCGGTGTGCTCTTTGAGCCAACGCATTTGCTTGGTGAATTGGCGGCACCCTATCGTCCAATCGTTTGGATGCTCATCGGCGACTCGATGATAGAAGACGACTGTACCTGGCAGCTTTCTCTGTTTGATGAGCGATTCACGATGCCGCTTGGCGGGACCTCTCCGCGCACATAGCCGAAGTCGGCGGAATGCAGATTTGAGCGGCATGATGAAGGCAAGAGATCAACGCGTTTTAAAAGACACCGCGTGAAAGCTAGCTTGCGAAACTTCAGTAGGACGGGACTCGCTACGAAGTATTTCGGGTTCACCTTCGTAAACGCAGCATATAGCGTCGGAATTGCTTATCAATTTCGTTCAAATCCGCGTTGAAAGCCTCGCAAAACATCGCCACCCTCTCGCTCGGTGACAATTCAGCCAACAGCGGCGTCGCCCTCAGTCGGGCCAGATAATCGATGTATTCGTTTTTTCGAGTACGGATGAGAAAATAAGTGAGCGCCCAGCTTTCACCATAGGCGGCCCCGGCCGTCGAAGCAGATTCAAATCGACGATTCGATTCGATCAACGTTTTAAGCGAATCCGACCCCCGCGAAGGCCAGTACCGCTTGAGTCGATCAAAGTTGACCTGATTGAAAATGCCGATGGCTCGCCACTTCCGTGGATCACGGCGATCAGGTGACTCGAAGTACGTCGCCAAGCCTTCGCTCACCCAAAGCGGATTATCCGCCATGCGTCGTTGAAGCCCTACGTTGAACGCAAGTTGATGCGTCGCCTCGTGGATGATCGTCGCAACGTTGCGTTCGAAATCCGGCACGTCATAGGTCACGATCCAATTTGAGAAGGGATCGTAGTATCCGATCATCGTTTGAGCTGACTCACCGATGTTCGGCTTGGCAAAAGCGAGATAAGACGCCCGAGACTTCAAAACCACGGCCACCAGCGGCGTAGTCGGTTTGTCCAAGGAAACACCTTGGTTCTTCCAGTAGGTGAAGAAGTTTTTGTGCAGTGTTTCGAACAGCGTTTGCACACGTGTCACATACGCGGGGCTACTATCGGTGACGATGTAATAATGCGGCGAAGACTTCACACGAAAAGAACTGCCAAACTCCCGCTGCAGCTGTTTGGTGAACTCGGAGGGCTGAATCGCCCAAGCATCAGCTGCCAAAACGTCTGTTGAATCCTCCCACTGACCGGGGTCGACACTTACGATTCTTCCGTCGTTGCGTTCAATGAGACGCCCGCCGTCTTGGGCCTCGACGAGTATTTTTGCGACGGCGTCAATTGAAACGCCTTCGTCTGTCACGTAGCGACAACGCACAACAGGAGCATCTTGAGCCAAGATTTGGGATGCAAAAAGAATCAGAAAGCAAGCCAAAACGCTGCCCGCCCGTTGCTTCATTCTTGTTTCCGGACCCATCATTGGTTTCATCCACGACGCTTTCTCTTACCCCCTCTCCATAGTATAGAACGCTTTTGCAGTGAAGTTTCTCATCCACGCTTGATCATGATTCCCAAACTACCCAGTGCAGACGTTCTCGAGGACCGCCGCCGCTCGGCTCGAGCGACCATGGCACTTCATGAAATCGACTCGATGCTTGTCAGCGACGAAGCCAATGTTCGCTACTTGACCGGCTTCACAGGTGACTCAACGATTCTCTTCCTCGAAGCAGATAGGGCGACCATGATCAGCGACGGTCGTTATCAAACTCAGCTCCGCGACGAATGCGGCACTTTGGCCACTTTCATCCGACCACCTACGATGCCAATGCCGCTTGCAATCGCGGAATTGCTCAGCACCGCCCCTGGGACGATTGGGATCGAGTCGGCTCACATGACCGTGAGCACTTTCGAAGCCGTCAACAAATCGATCCGCTCACCAGCGTCGGAGCCCCCGACTTTACTCAAACCGATCGACGGATTTCTCGTTGCCG
>JBCCKZ010000865.1:0-2483 GCA_039027135.1 Planctomycetota bacterium | reverse complement strand
CGACCTACTACTTGAGGTCTTTGGCAGCGACGCAGGTGGAGAAGTCGACGGTGGACGTCAATCGTCATGGTATTCAACCAAGATGGATGAAGTCCCAGAGCCAATCATCGACGATACGAGTGGATAGGGATTCATCAGCCACCAATCCCTCCACATGCAGCATTGATGATCCCGATTGCGAAGCCTGCCAGTAGGTATGCTTTTCTTCTTCAATTGGATTGAACGCGGTTTCCAGGTCGTACACAAACCCGGTGTGTCCCGAGCTTGGGTGCGAGAGGAAGCCGACGGCCGCCAATTGATCCTAACCGACACTGGTGGTTTTGACCTACCAGATCGAATGGGTCCATTCCAGATCTGCATCATCAATCGAGATGACGTTTTGACTGACGGTCCCATCGAAATCCCAAACCGACTCGCACTGGCCCGCTGGCTTCGCGAGCGCAGCACGATTCCCATTCCAACCGACCCAAGGATGTAAAACCATGTCCATCGCATCACCCCAATCCTTCGCTTCAAGTCGCTTTGACGTGTCCGATAAGCGTCTGATCAATTGCAATCAAGTCGACGTCAACCAACTCATGCCACTGAAGTATCACTGGGCGTGGGAACACTACCAGAACGGTTGTGCCAATCATTGGATGCCGACTGAGGTACCAATGACCAAAGACATCGAAACATGGCGAAGCAATCGGCTTTCCGATGCGGAGCGCCGGGTGATCATGCGGAACCTAGGCTTCTTTTCAACTGCTGAGAGCCTGGTTGGAAACAACTTGGTTCTAGCGATTTTCAAACATGTGACCAACGCGGAATGCCGGCAATACTTACTGCGACAAGCTTTCGAGGAAGCGGTTCACTCACATACATTCCTCTACGTTGTTGACTCGCTTGGCCTTGACGAGGGCGAAGTGTTCAACATGTACCATGAAGTGCCGTCGATCGCTCGAAAAGATGCCTTCGAGACTGAATTGACCGCCGAAGTCCTGTCCGCAAACTTTTCCACTGCGACTGAAGAAGGCGCGCAGGCGTTTCTAAAGAATCTGATCGGCTACTATCTGATCATGGAAGGTGTGTTCTTCTACACCGGTTTTGTGATGATGCTTTCGTTTCATCGTCGCAACTTGATGACCGGCATCGGAGAGCAGTTTCAATACATCTTGCGTGATGAAACCATCCACCTCAACTTTGGTATCGATCTGATTAATGGCATCAAAGCCGAGAACCCAGAGCTTTGGACTGCCGAGTTTCAACAAGCGATGATTGATCGTGTGATGCAGGCGGTCGAACTGGAACTGGACTACGCTAGCGATTGTCTGCCCGCCGGAATCATGGGGCTTAATGCCGATTTATTCAGGGATTACGTGCAGCACATCGCCGATCGACGTCTCGAAAGAATTGGCCTTCCGATGCAATACGGATCCACAAACCCGTTCCCATGGATGAGTGAAACGATGGATCTCGCAAAGGAGAAGAACTTCTTTGAAACGCGAGTCACGGAGTATCAATCCGCAGGCAGTCTGAGTTGGGATTAGTTAGCGAGAACGAGACTGGCTGAGCGACAATCTACCATCCGCGGAACATTTCCAAACGAACAGTGGCATCGTCTGGGCGAGGCCGTCATGCTGGATTGGTGCTTCACTTCGACACAAGGCTGCGAGATAGTGCTGGCAACTAGCAACGATGCCTCACTAGGCATTTGAACGATTCACGTTTGCCATGAATTCCTTAAGCTTTTCACACGACAACTGATCGTTGATGCGGACGCCCGAGCAAAGATCCAATCCATATGGCTTAACCGTCGAAATGGCTCTCTGGACATTCGCTGCGTTTATCCCGCCTGCAAGGAACACGGGTTTCGAAGACAGTTTGACAAATTGCGAACTAATATCCCAGTCGTGTATTCGACCCGTGCCTCCCAGCTCTGGCACTTCTGCGGATGGCCTTCCTGAGTCGAGCAAGAATGCATGGACGAATGGACTATACTCCTGGACCAAATCGAGAGCATCACCACCTTCGACATGAACGACCTGGACACGCCGGATCATTCTAGGGAGAAGCTCGACTAGCTTCGCCCACTCGTCAGATCCTATGTGATTTACAATCTGCACGGTGTTCGTTCCGCAAAAGTCAACATGCTCAACGATGTCCTTTGCCGATGTGCGCGGTGTAAGCAAGAATGTACCCACCGCCGGAGGTACGGATTTAGCAATCTGTCTTATCAGATCATCCTTAATAACGCCTGGCCCTGAAGGCATCTCACCCACGAGCCCAATCGCGTCAGCCCCATACAAAACCGCCTGATTCGCTTCTTCAACCGAAGAGACACAACATATTTTGACTCGAGTATGCATGATTCGAATAACGTGTGGTAACAACAATACCTCAGAGCATGATCTTGCACGGGCGTTTTCGTTTCATCGAACTTACATCTTTTCCGCGGATTCGATGTAGGTGCTTTTGCAAAGTCAGTTCGTGGCAAGATCATG
>JBCCKZ010000864.1:0-2503 GCA_039027135.1 Planctomycetota bacterium | reverse complement strand
CCTGTTCGACAACGATCACTTCCGTCGCAGCGAGCCCCTCGGGACCAATTTGAAAGAGCTTGAATCCTGACTCAGAAGGATTGGACCGAACCGCCCAACCACGCGTCGGGCCACCATCGCTTAGAGGCAATAACCATCTGGTAGATTGCTTGGCCAAACGGTCGCTGCTGAATCGTCCGGGTACAACTAATTGCTCCAGCACGAACTCGGCTTGTCCTTCTATACCGCCTTTCACATTGGATAGCGTTTTATCAGGTGCAGCCAGCACCGTGACGGATTTACTCTTCGCGAAAGCTTGACGGATCAATTGAGTTTCCATCACGTTAGCCATTAACTGATACCCTTCGCGCGACCGCAGTACCGTGGCAAAGTCGGCAGGCTCTTCAGTAGGGGCGGATGCAGGGTCAAGAATCCCGTCCACGAAGCAAATTCTGCCGTTTGTTGCTTCAATGACCCTCAGAATGGGAAGGCCATTGACCTGTTTTCCTCCTTGATCATCGAGCGAAACACCGACCTCAGAAGACTCGTTGGCGAGCTTACGCTGCGTGACGACTGTTTCTCCTTTTTCGAACCATTCATCGGTAAAATCCCCGTAGACGATGTGATACTTCAAGAGACTTCCTAATGCGCGAGAGTCCGAATGATTGTTGCTGGCGCTCTCTAGGAGCTCCGTCGTCGGGACAAACACGGTTGCCGCCATTCCCTCCAGCTGAAACTGCTCAGCCAGATCTGCTTCGGTCAGTAACTGATTCATGGCGGCGAGTTCGGGCCTAAGGCTGAACTCAGCTGCAATCGAAACCTTCGGGTCTGAGATTTGATTCGCACTCATGGCCGACTCATTATCGCCAGCGAGGCGATGATTGATCCGTTCTCTCAATGACTTCCTGTCCAGCCGTTTTTGCCGGAGTGACCTCGCATTCTCTGAGGCCAGGTTCTGCATACCTTCATCGGCCGTGAGCCTCTCGGATGTGCCGGCCAAAACGGCCAGCAAAACGAAGACGAGTTTGAAAACACGAAAGACAGACATAGCAGATTCCCTTGACTCAGTCGAAACACTGTTGGGTGGCGAGAGACTCGCCTTTCACTTGCCGGCAATGGCATTCGACACACTCGCGCGATCCAATTAGAACGCTCCCTCACTATTGAATTCGCAGAATCCCATCTTCTGGATTCAGCTAACTCGGAAAAGCAGACAGCACGGAATGAGTCGAACGAAAGGTTCATTCCTCGCCTGGAGCGATGGTTTTCGAGCATCAAACGGACTTGAAGGCCAGTAGAGTTGTCGATGGAGCAGTATCGAGAATCATCACATTCTGCCCTTTCAAAGATGGCACAAATGCATCTTTTCGTGCATCCAGCAACGACGTTTCTGCGAACAATCACTAGTCACGGAAATTCATGCTAATAACGGAAACTGAAAGATGCGTCGCTATCTGTTGACCAAGTGCTTTCTGATCATCTTGGGTTCGTCGACCTTGATTTTTGGGCAAGAAAGCAACCCCAAGCCCAGTGACGACAAACCTTTACCCCCTGACATTGCCTATCCGCAGTGGTGCCTGAATCGATTTGAGGCAGAAGCCGACTACGGCACCGGTGCGGATATCGTTGAACATGTCGAGCTGGAAGATGTGGCTTCGCCCGAGAACGCTGAAAAAGCAATCGACGTTCTCAACAACATGGCGAACTTTTTGAGCAAGCAATCTTCCTGCACATTTGTCTTAGATTATGAACTCAATAGTCAAACGACCATGGGCGTGATTGAAACCAGACGCACGGACGGCAAATGCTGCAATTCGTTTGATTTCAAGTTTGCCAAGCCCAACCTGCTGAAAATCTCCGATCGCAAGAAGAGAGATGAGAAATACCATTGGGAAATTGGCTCGGATGGGACCTACGTTCTCCGAACCGATTTTGAAACCACCACGATCGAAAAGGCAGCGATGGACTTTTCAGAGTTACTCGAGCAGGATTGTCTAGCGCAAGGCTGGGGCTACTCGGTCGATGCACGCGGTATTCTCTCAATGTTCGATCCTGAATCATTGGAAAAGCGAAACCGGGAACGCAAGGTTTACTACGCTGGCGAAACACGCTTCGGCCCGATTATGGCGGATAGATTGTTGATTCAGCGAACGGATGAAGAAGCGAAAGCAACTTCGTACAAACGAATGCACTTATTCGTTGCTCAAGGTGCTTACCCTGTTCCATTGATGATGGTTCACGACTGTGATCGACCGATCTCACTCTACACGAACAATGAGGAATCGGATAAGGCAGACAAGTACACACGTGAGCTAGATACTGAGTGGAAGTTCACGAATTGGCAATTCAACGAACACTTCCCTCGAGAAGACTTTGAGTTGTCCATGCCCAGCCAGCCGATTGTCACTCGTTCACAGAGTAAGTCGTATCGCCCAAAAGCTTATCTGCCCGCGTTTGTCGGTACCAAAGTCGGTAAGTTCTCGGCGGTAGATGTCAATGGCAACGAGTTCTCATCACAAGAGTT
>JBCCKZ010000863.1:0-2506 GCA_039027135.1 Planctomycetota bacterium | reverse complement strand
GGAAAAGCTTCACGAAATGCTGGTCGCCCTCGGTAAGAACAAGCCAACCAAGGGTGAACCGGAAAGCTGAAAAAAACTGACAACCGCGCTGGTGAAAGCGAGCAAAGCAGTTGCCGACGGCGATAAGACTGGCCCAGAGATGCTCAAGAAAGCTGCGAATTGCAAAGCCTGCCACAGCAAGCATAAGCCCTAAAGAAAGAAGCTGACCAGTCGAAGCATGCAGTGAGCTGGCATCCTCCCGCTCACGCATCACTCAGCGAGACAAGTGAGTCTACCGTGAGGCGGATCCGGTACGCTTGCTCGCGACACACCACCGATGACGAATGGCTTCGTCAGATTTGATAGTCGGTACCGACGGATGCTCTCGTCGAGTCGGTCGCCCTGCTTTCGTTGGGAATCTGCCAGATCAGGAATCGAGCGATCCAAGGAATCAGTGGGATAAATGCAAGAACCCCAAGCACGTTGAAGATGACTTGAGCATTCGCGATCGACCGGGCAACGTGCAAACCACCATTTTTCGCTCCAGGTGCGAAGAGTTCGGCTAGCCAAATCAGCGGACCGATCAGCATGAGTCCGACGATCACCGTCGTCAGATTGAAAAACAAGTGGAAGACAGCGCAGCGTATTGCTTCGCGCCCACGCCCAACGCTCGCGACGAGAGTATTGGAAACGGTACCGATTTCTGCTCCAAGCATGACGGCTACGCCAGCGCGAATGGAGACCAAATCCGCTTTGGCCATGACGATCGCGATACCAACGGTCGCACTGGATGACTGAATGACCAACGTGGCCAGGCAACCCGCAAACGCACCAAGGGTCGGGTGACTTCCAAGCGTTTCGACCCACTCCAAAAACGGTTGGTAGTTTCGCAGGGGCGAGACGCTACCCTCGAGGTGGCCAAGCCCAAAGAAAATCAGCCCCGCACCGATCAGTCCGATTCCGATATTCTTCTGGCGTGGCGTTCGCTTGAGCATGGATAGCGCCAGCCCGATGATCAAGAAGAGTGGGGCATAACCAAACACGTCCAGTGCGATGATCTGTGCACCGATCGTCGTCCCGATATTGGCACCCATTACGAGCCCCAACGATTGTTCAAAGGTGAGCAATCCGCCTCGAATCATCGCAATCACCATAATGATGGTCGCGCTGGAACTATCAAGAACCGTGCATGCAACGGCTCCAGTGAGTACTGCAGACCAAATATTGCTGGTGAAACGGTCGATAAGCGTTCGAATCCGTGCGTCGCCCACTTGACTGAATGCCTCGGTGAGCCGCTCAACGCCGAGCAGGAAGATTGCCAAACCGCCAAGCACGCCCATTACCAATGCAGGCCAGTCGAAGCGATCAGTTTGATCCAAAACGCTTCCCGTGGCATCCGGATGAGCTGCGGATGCGATGGAGGGACTCAAGTCACGCAGGAAAAAGAGAAGCAAGCCAACGCAAAAGACCATGCGAAAGTTGATCGTCTTCATTGGCCACAATACCTCGGCTCCGATTCGAACAGCTTGTGCTTTCGCATGCATCCATCGCCTATCCAAAGGCGAAGCAGCCACCCCGTAAAACTGAAAACAGCAGATCACCGCAAGGGTAGCAGATTCTCGTCTCCGTTCCGGAGAACAGATCTTCGTGAAGGACGACGGAACGAGAGTCTACTGGACGATCCGAAAGACATAAACTTCACTTATTTCCCGATCGTAGCCTGGGTAGAGACCTTTCGGCATCCCTGAGACGATCCTTTTCCCACGATTGGAAAGCACCAACAACTCCCCCGCGACTTCATCAAAGTCGACACCTTCGATCTCACCAACATCGCGCAATTGGTGAAACGCCAACTCATGCCGGACGTACGCGGCCGTTCCATCGGCATCGGCGCGAACTTTCCACAGATTATCGACCTCCCGATTGTCAGCATCTCCGTCATCCGCAGTGACGTAGAGATTCCCACGGTAGCACGCGATGCCCTGTTGCCACTGAGGCACCGGCCGAAGGTGAAGCTTACCTTCATATCCTCCATTGGCGAGTCGGTAACGATAGACATAATTCCCATTGACCCAGTCGGTCATCCAAACCAGGCCGTTGTCGGCATCAACCGCCACTGCGCTGACTTCCACCTGACCTGACTCGGGGTTCCAGGGGAATGCTCTTTTGAACTTGAGCGACTTCGCGTCGTAGACAGCGATCTGTATGTCCTTCCCCCGTCCGTCTTCAAACCACTCGACCCCGGCGTAAAGCTCACCGTCATACACACTGATATCGCCAAAATGATTCGCAGGCTTCGCTAAATCGATAAACGGAGATTCGTTGGACTTCAGTAGTTCGCCCTTCTTGGAGTAGATGTGCAGCGACCTACTCCCGCTGACAAAATAGTGCTGGCCGTCTGTGGCGATACCCTGACGCCCGACGACATCCAGAACTCGCACCAGTTCATATTGCGATGCGAATGCCCGTTGATTGCAGTAGTGGGCACAAAAAACGAGCAAAGCCAGTAGGCAGAATACAAATCGGC
>JBCCKZ010000862.1:0-2513 GCA_039027135.1 Planctomycetota bacterium | reverse complement strand
CGAAAAACCAGGTCCCAGACAAAGGTAGGTGGCTGCTGAGCCGGCGGGCGCGAGGGGATCATGCCCATCACCACGGACCATCATCTCCGCACTCGCGCCATTGTCTGACAAGAAGCAGATGAACGTGTTCTCAAAAGCACTCATGCTTTTAAGCTGCTCAAGCACCCGCCCGATCTCGCGATCCATACGATCGATCATCGCCGCATGGATGGTCATCTTCGTTGCCTGAAAACGTTGTTGCTCTTTCGAGAGTGAATCCCAAGGCAACGGACGGTTCACTTCGCCGTCCCCAAGCAATGCAACTTGGTCGGGAAACGCGTAGGGTGGCCCCACATTGGTTTCCATTGGTGAAACATCGGCCAATTGCAGGCCCAGCTCACGCTGTCGGGCGTGCCTTTGCTTTCGCAGTTCATCCCAGCCCTCGAGATATCGATCTCGATAGCGTTCGATATCTTCGGGCAGCGCGTGCAACGGAAAGTGCGGCGCGTGAAAGGCGACGTAATGGAAGAACGGTTTTTCGAAATGCTCGGCCGCGTGTTCGGTTAGGCACTCAATCGCATGATCCGCCGTGTGGATTGTCCGATAGTAGTTTGGATCACGATCTTCGCGTTTGATGGAGTCGAAGAACCCCGGTCCGCGACTGGTTTCGTTTGATCGATCGAAGCCGTTTTTCATTGGTTGGCCGTCGATGTGCCATTTGCCGGAATGATAGGTTCGATAGCCGGCAGGCTTTAGTCGCTCGGCAAGGGTGCGTGCCCACTTCGGTCGCTTTCCGCCCCCGCCAAAGCTTTTCGGCGCACCGGGCATATCATCGCGGTGGACCTGTTGAGGGTAATAGCCCGTCATTAGTGCGGCTCGAGTCGGCCAACAACGAGCCGTGTTGTAGAACTGCGTGAAGCGTAAACCGTTCGCCGCTAGCGTATCCAGATTTGGTGTAGCGATCTCACTGCCATAACATCCGGCATCTGAGAATCCCATGTCGTCCGCAATGATCACGAGAAAGTTCGGGCGTTCTGCTGCACGACTAAACTGGCAGATGGCAACGATTGATAGGAATCCCAGAATGACTGTTCGCATTTAACTATTCAACGTTTTGGGAGCTTTGAAGGATATTGCAAAGATGATTCTTCAATGAACGCCGCCATCTCGCCACAATGCTAGGTGAGTGACGCACCGACTGAGTTGGGAGTCCTCTATCGCTTCAACCCTGGATCCGACCAGGGCAAGTAATCGAAGC
Source organism: Planctomycetota bacterium (assembly GCA_039027135.1). GTDB lineage: Bacteria > Planctomycetota > Planctomycetia > Pirellulales > Pirellulaceae > Rubripirellula. The sequence continues at coordinate 1,276 of JBCCKZ010000862.1, read as the reverse complement.
GATCATTTAAGCGAGGGTCATTTGATTCTTTCATCACGGTATCGACTCTCTCACGTAGTGTCAGCAGTGTCTGCGCATACTCTGATGCATCGGCAAGATTTTGGAGTTGATGTGAATCGTTTCGGAGATCATACAGTTCTTCAGATGGTCGATGGTGCATTGTCAGCAACCACTTCTGTGAGTCGTCATCTTCAGCATCACGACGAGACAACATGAACGCTTTGGTGAGACTGCCGTCCAAATCCTTGTAAGCCGGTGCCGTTTGCAAGCCCATGGCGTAAAGCTGATCACGTTCATCGATGTCGGCAGCATCGTAGGGGTTACCCATGGGCCAGCGATCGGGCTTGAAGTTCCGGATATAAAGATGATCTTTGGTGCGGATCGCTCGCATCGGGTAGGGAATGTTTCCGTCGCGTGCCGTGTGATAGTGTCGTTCACGCCCAATGAAGACACTATCGCGTGACGGATCAATCCAGCCAGATCGATCGCTTTTCAACTGACTTAGGAAACTACGCCCATCAAACGACTCGAGCCCCGTAACTCCAGCAAAATCCAGTAGCGTGGGCCCCACATCCATTACGCTGATGAAGTCATCAACTTTGCGTTCTGCAGGAATGGTGCGGGGTAACCTAGCCATCAGCGAGACTCTCGTGGCTAAGTCATAACAGTTCGTTTTCCCACGAGGCACACCCGGTATTCCGTGGTCTCCCGAGAGGATGACCAATGTGTTGTCTAGCTGGCCCGCCTTCTCCAGCTCGTCGAGCATCGCACCCAACATCAAGTCCAGAGCCATCACCTCTCCCAGATAGTCCGAGAAGTCGCGTCTCACATCGTGGACATCCGGAAGGTGCGGCGGAATCAAACCTTTCAAACTATCTGGATTTATGTCCCATAAGTCCATGCCAGAGTCAGCAACATAGGGGCGATGGACATTGATCGAACCGAAAACAAAGAACCAAGGCTCATTCGCCTTGAGTACCCATTGCATTTCGCGGCGAGAGTTCTTGACGACTTCCTCGTGGCGTTGTCGACGCTCTTGCTTCGACGTTGCACTACCCACGTACAAGCCATAACGCTCATAGCCGATTTTTCCCAGTCGCTTCATCGCGTCGTTCTGGCGGCTGTTATTGAACGCGAAGGTTTTACGCGACTTGTAGGTTTGATAGCCGGCCTTGACTCGCATTAAATCTGCAAACTTTGGTAAAGAAGCAAATGGATTGTCTTGCCCTTGCCAACGCGAGTTTTTGCTGTTTAGAAATGCTCCCGTTCCGCAATT
>JBCCKZ010000861.1:0-2521 GCA_039027135.1 Planctomycetota bacterium | reverse complement strand
GCTGGTTGTCTGGGGCGGTGAGTTCGGGCGGACCCCGATGCAAGAAAACCGTGGCGGCGGAAAGATGGCTTTCATCGGTCGCGATCATAGTCCTTCTGCTTTTACGATTTGGATGGCAGGTGGAGGCGTTAAAGCGGGTACCGTCTACGGAGAAACAGATCCGATTGGCTACAACTCAGTGGTCGATCCGGTTCAACTTCGAGACTTGCATGCCACGATGCTGCACCTGCTTGGGCTCGACTTCAGGAAACTGACTTATCCGTTTAAGGGCCTCGACCAAAAGCTGACCGGCGTGAAGCCCGCTCATGTTGTTGAAGGGCTACTAGCCTAGTCGGGATGATTGCATGAGCCGAACGGGGGAGCCAAAGCGACGCCTCGGGCAGTTAACACCGTTCTTTCTCTTGGCATTGGTGTTTAAAAAACCCGATCCTCTAATTCACCCTACCGAACGAGGGTCGCGGAGCGGCTTGCGACGACGCGGGGAGAGGCTTTCGGTCAACCCATACGTCACACCAATGTAAACACCCTCCCCGAAGCCTCGTTCCTCGTCATCGACCCTCCCCAGGGAGGGCAAAAGTGGTCGTATAGATACCAAAGCCCAAGGGAGAGTGAAGTCAATTCTATAAATCCCATTGCTTCTAGGCAGCGCAAATTGATTAGACCAATTCCTTCTGACGATCCAATTCGACGTATCGTCTTTGTCGCATTACGCTAATGTGGGTTTGAATATCGCTACCCTTCGCATTTTGGCATAACGACATGGCTTCAGTCCCCCCGTGGACCATCAACTTATTACGTCGCTCCATTGACGAAGTCGTCAAGAAGGTTGGCGAACCTGAGACCGTTGAGAAGGTCAAAGCAAAGGCAACGGAGTTACTTCAGGAGCTGCCCCAGAGCGCCGCCCGTACCCTCGATTCTGCTTTGAAGGGTGTTGATGACTCGAAACAGGCGATTGAACGCTGGTTCCGACTTACGGCTGAGAGCCCTTGCCGAGTCTTGAACACAACGGGACTCCTCATTCATGCCGGCCGTTGCTATCTGCCTTTGTCAGATCTCGTTCTCGACGCTGGACGAGATTCCCTGGTCGGGAATGTTCACTGGAGCATCGACGAGAGAAGCTTTCAAGAAAATAAGATCCGAGCATCATTGGAATCCATCAACAGCCAGCTCGACGCCATCGTGACAAGTCATTTTTCTGCGTCGGCAGCGTTTATCGGACAGATTGCGCAGGTGAATCGTGTCGTTACTCACCGAGCAAATGCTTACAGTCTCGAAGAGGGCCTATCACTTCCCGATTGGCTACACCGAGGCCAGTCCGTTCACCCTGAGATAGACACTTCGGAAGTGGGTGTGATCAACGGCCCCATTGAGTTCACTGAAGATGATGTTCGAGATGCCATTGTGGTTGCTGCATCGGCCGATGAATCCGTTCCGCAGCTGCCAGCGCCAGAACTTGACTGTGCAGCGAGAGTGGCTGTACTACCGGTAGCAACACTCAAGCACCAATGGAATGGCTTAGCTTCTTTTGAGCGGGCATTTGAACTGGGCTTCGATGCCGTCGTCAGTCGAACAGACGGACTACTGGGCGGTCCCGTGGGCGGAATCATTGCTTCGACATCCGATGCAATCGGACGATTGAAGCAACATCCCATTTTCTCCATCGCCTCAGCACCAGCAGCTCAATTGGCCATGACCTCAGTGGCACTTGATGGTCCTTTTCCGCTTTCAGATGCGTTTGATGCTGGCGAGGAGAACCTACGCAGCCGCGCCGAAAGGCTGGCCACTCGGCTTTCGACACAAAGCTGGGTGGAGACGGCATCCGTTTCGGATCGCCCAGCTCGATTTGTCGAAGGGGGCTGCGTCGAGCTTCCTTCGCGCCAGGTGGAATTGAGAGCTGGATCCGACGCGATCGGATCCATCGCATCAAGACTGGCAAACGCAGATAGAGACTATTCGATTTGGACGGACGTAGATGGTGAAACTCTTCGCATAGACCTGCGGTTCCTCACGCCCGCTCAAGACACGATCGTAGCCGAGTCGATCGAAGGCCTTGCTTGACGCAGCCAGTGGTTCGCATGGCTCGATCAGCAAGTCACACCGCTACCATCCAATTTGCAGATTGGGCCTGGAGGAGACCTACCTCAGCCTAGCAATCCACGGCGACTCTTCAGAGTTTATTCCGGAACAAAGACTCGCATCCTACACAAGTACTTCTTTGACGACGCGGCCGTAAACATCTGTCAGCCGAAACTCGCGTCCGGCATACGCGAAAACCAACTTAGTGTGATCGATCCCCAAGAGATGCAACATCGTGGCGTGAAGATCGTGCATGTGAACGCGATCGGCGACGGCGTGATACCCAAACTCGTCAGTCTCACCGAATGCGAATCCACCTTTGACGCCTACTCCACCCAAGAGAACCGTAAAGCCCTGTGGATTGTGGTCTCGCCCATCTTTGCCTTGCATGGTTGGAGTTCGCCCAAACTCACCGCCCCAAACCAACAATGTGTCTTCCCATAAT
>JBCCKZ010000860.1:0-2522 GCA_039027135.1 Planctomycetota bacterium | reverse complement strand
ACGGCTTGCTGCTTGAACTCTTCATCGTAAACGCGGCGTTTCGAGCTTCGTTTGGTCATCCTTGATCTCTATGACATGGGAGAGGCTAGTCGTTTCAAATCCTAGCTTCCCGGTGGCCCCCAAATTCGGCACCACCTCACGGCATCGTACGGCAATCATCGCTCGTACTTGCTCACCACCGGGTGCAATTGCAGCCAGCAGCGAAGCGATTGGATCGGTGATCGACCGATCCGTCTCGTTCCAGAACGTGGCATACGGTCTTAACGAAAAGAAACATGGCCACAGCGTGAGATATCGCGTGTGGCGGCGATGCCGTGATCGGAGAATTCCATCGTCGGCTTTGGAGATGCGCGAGTCGGGATAAGCGGCCTGTAGCTCGCGAGCGATCGCATGATGATGTTGTGGCCGGCACTGAACCGCCAGCGTCGCCGATCCATTAATGGGCAAAACAAGAAGCGTGAAAGGATAACGACCAAGGTTGGCAAAGACCTGCTCGCTGTAGCGAATCCCCCGTTCATTCCCTGCGGTGGAAGTGAGTACCAACAGCACGCTTTGAACGCAGCCTAGCACGCCCCGTCAAGTCGCGCAAAGTGCTCACCCAAACGGTCCTCGGACGGCACTACGGGCGGTCGCCAATTCGCTTCAGCTCTGTGAGCGTGTCTTGAATCTCGTCCGCACTCAAAGCATCCTGTGCCGCCCTGCGAACGGCAAGGATGAATACCGAACGGTCACGAATGGTGAACACAGCGCGATACGTCTTCTTGGCCCCGATGCCGATCGGTTGCTGACGAATCTCGATTTCAAACTTTGCGTTTTCAGGAGCCAACCCAAAACGCTCAGGCATGCTGCCGAGCTGTTGGAGTTGCTCCTGGATCACCTCTGTCCAAGCCAGAGCCTGATCAAGCGAATGATTCTCCGCCCACCAATCCGCGTTGCGTGTGATATCCTCGCTCGCCTGCGGCAGGATCACGACGATGAAAGAGTTCATCGGTTGTGCTTGGCAACCAAACCAGCACGTATCTCGGCAAACGCTTCATCGAGGGGTTGACCCTCGCCAGCTTCCATTTGCCTAACGCCCTCTTTGATCGCATCCAGGTCTTCCCGCTCTCGCAGGGCCTTCATTGCACGCTCATGGACATCCAGGTCCACCACCACGTAGACGTGATTGGTCGACTCGTCCAGGACGGGCAGCATATCGCCAGCGGCGTGAAGCGCGCTAGCCTGTTCAGGGGTTAGTTTGGCGGTCATGTGAGACAGTTTAGCACGAAGGAATCAGAATCGCACGCTTTATGGTAACCCCGCCCCTCACTGTGCGTCGAGTTCAGGGCGGGAGACCTGTCCAAGCCCTTCTCCATCAGCTCGATTCATGCCTTGTCCGCGGTCGGCGACGTGCCGAAATCCGCGAGTCCGGGCGCGTTACCACAATGCTTCTAACCGGAGAACTCTCGCGGTGCGGGTGGTCAAGGGTGAGGGGCTGGGCGGTACCAAACCCCAAGCGTTCCGGTGAGCTGCGGACAGGATCGGAACACTACCAAACACTGGCAGCGGAGACCAACAAATCACGACGATTTGACGAGGGAGAACGCCCACCAGGACGCGCCGGCGAACACGGGACCAGTGCCTGGGTGTTCAGATGACGATCGACGAAGATGGGAGACCTGATCGCATCACAGTTTTGAAGATAGCTCGACAGCAGACCGGCATAGAAAAGATGACGACGGGGGTTTCGCACCAGTTCATGAGCCATCTCGCAGAAATGCGTCATGCGAACCGAGGGTTTAGAAAACAGAACCAACACGCGAAAACGCTTTCGGGTCTTATCCTGATATTCGTCATAGAACCGAATCTTCTGCTCCAGGCTTTCCCGGTGTTTCGTTGAACGAACCGGCTCACTTCCGCAATCAATTTCCACGAGGTAGTTGTATGCCTGATTCGAGTCATCGAGTAGCTGAAACGCACAATCTGGCTGCAACGAGCGTTTGCCAAGTGTTAGTTGCAGTCCGTTCTCACGATAGAACCCATTGAGACGAATCCCCTGTTCCGACGCGGCCACGTGCGTCTTCACGATGAAATCGCTAAGCGATCGGGTGTGTTCTTGCATCGACATTGAGACGGCCGCGAAATAGGACCTCGGGGGGAGCTGGCACTTCGAGCCTTGCATGATCTGGTAGCCTTGCTTGGTTGGCTTGTAGTAGTTCAACGCGCCAGCACCACGAGTGGCGTACTGGTAACACTTGAGGAAACCAGACGTCACCAACTGTGTCATCCGGCGACGTACCAACCGTTCGTGCGTGAACGGCCTAGCGAAGCATCGGCTCATCGACAACAACTGTCTCGCGTCGAGCGGCGTCTTGACCAATGCGTCAAGCACTTCATAGTCCCGGTCCGTGAGATAAGTCTTGAAATTACTTGCCATCTGCTGGGAGGCATCGTACGCTTCTCACCTTTCATTTACTTCCATTTCACGTTGCATGGTTGAGAAAAATGATGGCTGGATAGACGTTGGCGAGCTGATGCCGCGT
>JBCCKZ010000859.1:0-2523 GCA_039027135.1 Planctomycetota bacterium | reverse complement strand
TTATCCTGGAATCATTTCGAGGGCCTTTGGAGTCGGTCTCGCCTCAGCATCTTCGGCCATTGCGTCGCGAAGCGGCTTTTTCGCTTGCCAATGCGAAACAGCATCAATCGATTCCAATGATCGGATTGCTGACAGCAATCAGTCCGCTCACTGACTTGATTAGGAGTCGGTGGTTTGCTTTGCTTGCAGCGTCGATGATCGGCTTGTTCATAGCCGCCGCGATCATCACTACCGATCATTACGTCATCGCGACTGGCGAAGTCCAGCCGGTCGAAAGACAAGAGGTGTTTGTTGCTGTGGAAGGCGCGGTTCAGGATATCCTCGTCGAGGATGGTCAGCCGGTTCAGGCTGGTGACGTGCTCATGAGGCTTGATTCATCTGAGCTTCGGAGCCAATCGGAGCAACTCGCTGGACAGATTGCCTCCATGTCACAGCGTCTGGCAGCCTTGTCGTCGATGCAAGTCACCGATGTAGACTCTGACGAGAGCGCCTCCTCAAGTCGATTGGCAATGGAGTTCCGCCAATACTCTGAAGAAATCGGGCATCTACGGGAACAGAAGACTTTGATCGATGAACAAATTGATCAATTGACCATTCGCTCTCCTCGAGATGGTGTTGTGATGGCATGGCGTCTTCGGGAACGATTTCTGGGACGGCCTCTTCAACGCGGCAATCATGTAATGACGATTGGGCAGTTGAATGATGATTGGCGTTTAGAGCTGCGATTGCCTGATCGTTATGCGGCTGAAGCTCTACAGCTGATAAACAAGGAGACGCTTGATGTATCGTTTGTCGTTGCAACTGATCCGACAAAGAGTTTCGATGCCATAGTTCGGACAATTTCACGAGCGGTGCGAAAAGATCAGCAGGGCCAATACGTGCATGATGTTGTCGCTTTGGTGGGTTCAGAGCAAAAGCTTGAAGGCCTTCGCGGAGGAGCCAATGCGACTGCTAAAATCTATGTAGGCGAACGTTCGATACTATCCAGTTGGACAAGTGATTTAGTTGCTTTCGTTCACCGTCGAATTCTTTTCTATCTTTGATCGGTCTCAACAGCGTGTTGCTCTGTTTTCTTGTTTGCAAAACGTACCAGACCGTTTACCCGGGCGTGGCGGGGAGGATTGCGTTGATACGTGGCCTAGCGAACAGTCTTGTTGATCAGCGAGCGGTTGAGTCGTGAATCGTCCCGGAGTTCCTGTTGCGCTTGACCGAGTACCGATAAGGGTTCGGCGGCGGATGGATATCGAGTCGATCGAGGTCCGTCATCGATATGGCAACGCGTTCCATCTCAAGGATCCTGTCGCACTTAAGTACTACCGCCTGCGGCCCGACGAGTATTTGATTTGGAGTCATCTCGACTCGAAAAAGTCGCTCGAAGAGTTACGTGATATCTATCGTGGTGAGTTTCCATCTAGCACTCTTCGAGCCGCTGATGTGAACGCTCTCCTCTTGAAACTTCATCAGAGTGGGCTGACGGTTTCGAATGATGGTGGCCAAGCCAATCCACTCTTGAAACGCAAACGAAAGGGCCAGAAACAACGATTGGGAGAGCTGGCATCCTCTTTTTTGTTCATGAAGTTCCCGGGCATCGATCCACGCTGGATTCTAGATTGCCTCTTGCCTTGGTTCAGACCACTCCTAAGTCCTCTGGGAGTCATTTTATGGGGGATGTTTCTTGTCGGTTCACTTGGGCTATTTGTTTCTCAGTACCACAGTGTTTTTGTGCCTGAGTTCCCAACGCTCGACCAATGGCTTACGCTCGACTCTGTTGTGCTGCTCATGGGTGTTCTGGCGGCAACCAAGTGTCTTCACGAGCTTGGGCATGGTTTGATGTGCCGCTTCTTCGGTGCCCACTGTCGAGCGATTGGGCCGATGCTGTTGGTGTTTACACCGGCACTCTACTGCGACACCTCCGATTCTTGGATGTTGGCCGATCGAAGGCAACGAGCTTTGATTGGCCTCGCAGGCATATTAGCTGAATTGACGGTTGCTGCCTTGGCAACTTGGATCTGGGCGTTGACTGGCGAGGGGATCCTACATTCCATTGCGATGAAGACGATGGTCGTTTGTGGCGTGAGCACCGTGTTCTTTAACTTGAATCCGCTCCTTCGCTATGACGGCTATTACGTGTTGGCTGATCTTTGGGACCAGCCCAACTTGACTAGCCGATCTCGAAGTCTGATCGGTTTTTTGGCGCGCCGATGGTTTTTGGGTGACCGGTCATCAGTGCAGCCGGAATTCATGCACACGAGCTTTGTGGAAACGGCCATGCTGGTGACATACGGCGTTGCGGCGGCAATCTATCGATGGGCGCTGACTGTGGTGATTTTATTCTTGGTACTGACGCTGTTCCGAGAGCTCGCACTGGACGCTCTCGCGCATATTATTATCTCACTAACGGTAGTTACGATGTTGTTTCAGATGATCCGCGGGCCTCGGCGAAGCTTTCTTAACCCAGCGAGTCGGTATCGGATTCGCCCGGCTCGAGCCGCTTTCAGCCTCGTGCTCGTGAGCCTAGTCGTC
>JBCCKZ010000858.1:0-2528 GCA_039027135.1 Planctomycetota bacterium | reverse complement strand
TATCTCCAGGCGCCGGTGGGCTAGCCCACCGGCATGGTTCTTTCGCCCATCCTGGGCTTCCTAAGCTAGACGATTTCTTCAGCCACGAAAGTGTTTTGAATACTGGAATCTCTCGATCGACTGAAGTCCACGTTCCAACGTCTGTTCGACCTACTTACTTGAACAAAGAACCATGCACGATGATCGCCAAATACCGAGTGCCAAAACCCACGCATCTCGCTTGGGTTTCTGGGTCACATTGTCGGCAGTTCTTTGGCTCGGTGGCGGGCTACTCACCGGCGTTGGACTTGGGCCTTGGTATGAAAGCCTTGAGTTCCCTCCGTATCAGCCGCCGGGCTGGGTCTTTACACCCGCTTGGTTGGTCATCCTTTCCCTTCTCGCGATCGCAACGAATCGCATTGCCAGTCTTTCCAACGAAGAACGGCTGGGCCATGCCAAAGTCGCATTTGGACTTTATGGATTTCAGTTCGGCTTGAACCTTGGCTGGTCAGTCTTGTTCTTCGCCGTGCGGCGTCCGGATGCCGCCCTCTGGGAAATAGTAGTACTCGACATTGTCGTCTTGGCGATGACGGTTATCTATTCGAGGATTGACAAGAAGGCGGGTTTGATGCTGGTTCCCTACTTCGTCTGGCTACTCTTTGCCACAGCGATCAACGCTTGGATCGCGATCTACAACGGACCATTCCCGATGACTTAAATGAGACGCAAATCACCTAAATCAGTTCGATCGCCGACGCAATCGCCTTGATTGCTGGTTCATCCTGGCTGACTGCTCACCGATCCGCTCACGCATGCGATCCATTTCCGCCTGCAATCGATGCTCCGGTGTCTCCGATCGATTGACCGGCGGTGTTCCTGGACGCACCTGATCGGGCAACCAATGCACCGGTCGATTCGCCGCTTTGAGACAACGATGTACGAAATGATCTCGCAAACGCGAGAAGCTTGTTTCTCGGTCTTGTAGGTCCAATTCAATGCCCAATCGATGCGTGATTCGGCAACTTGAATCAAAGCTCATCAATGCGTGATCAAATCGGTCAACGCGTTCTTCGATCATCTCAGACGAAGCATCCCAACAGACGAGCCAATTTCGCTCATCGACCATGAGCGGTAGATCGAACAGGGTCATTTGATGACGAAGCGTCGCTTCAAAAGCATCTAAACCTCCTGGACCGACAGCGGCACCGATTGTCATACCGGTCACGACGACACTTGTCGGATGAGCCGGCATTGCCTCGGGATGCCTCCACGCAACTCGATGGAAGTAGTGACCGTCTCGCGATGGCGTGGATGAATCGCTATCCAGATATCGCAACCGCCACTTAAGCCAGTGATCACTTACGCAAGCGGATCCCGCCAACGGCAAAGAGACGCCCGCGCGAGTCCCAGCACCCTCTCGCGATTCTAGAATCAGATCCGACAAAGAAGCCGCCGCTAGTTGTCTTGCGATATGCATGCCCAAACCCTCACCGGCTGATTGGTGAGTCTTAGAATTCATGACGTCGGTCATGTCACTGACGGAAGTCGAAAACTGGTTGGCAATGTCTTTGAGATCACTTGCAGACATCCCGCGTCCGTGATCAATCACGGTCATTCTCACGGAGGCATAGTCCGTGTCTTCTCGGTAGATACGCAGGATCACTCGTTCACCATCCGGCGTGACGTTGATGGCATTGATGATCAGATTGACGATCAACCGCCGGACAATCTTTGGATCAGCGAATATTTCTAGGTCCTCAGCCACCTCGATCTGCATGGCCAAGTCGATCGACCTCGGCATCGTCCACGGCGCCAGCGTTCCGTCAATCTGTCGAATGATCTCAGCAACCGTCGTCGTTCGACGATTCACCCTGGGTACGCCGAGACTTTGGCGATTCAACTGAGTGAGTTCACCAACCAATTGGTCAATGACATCGCACTGCTGGACCATCGCGCCGAGCAGATCACGATCACCCGAAGAAAGTCGGCTCGTTTCATCAGACATCATCTCAGCAGCTTGACGAATCGCTGAGAGAGGACTTCGAAGATCATGGGCCGTTTGGCTGACCGCACGAGTAACCTGCGACCAACTTGGACCGGAAGCCTGGACTCGACCGACCGCCGGAGCTCGGGCAGCCGCGTCTTCGTCCGCCATCCTTCGGCTTGGCACTCGACTAGAGCCGGTTTCGGAAACGGGTTGGTCAACCGCGAATCTCGTTTCTCCATCCAATCCCGTTGCCAACTCGCTGCGCACCGCAGAGTCTGGAACCGCATCAGAACGACTGGATTTGACGAGCGCGGGACGCTTTGACTTTTGCTCCGTCGTGCTCGCTGTTGGTCGGCTTTTGGTCATCTATATCGCTCCTTCGAATCCGTCGTTGGAAGGGATCGACGGTTGACGAAGTCCTTCATGATCCGCGGCGAGAACTTTGCCCCAACTCGTTTCACGCTAAAGCCGTATGAAGAGGCGAATCAGGGATTTTCAGTTGGGGAAACTTTGCGGGCAAAGGGGCAAGGATGGGTCAGTCCGGTGATTCCGAAAACTTGTC
>JBCCKZ010000857.1:0-2531 GCA_039027135.1 Planctomycetota bacterium | reverse complement strand
TCGCCGTGTATGCCGTGATACCTTGCTGGATCGCCTGTGGCCTCATCTATCTGGTGTTGAACAAACTCACCCAGAAAGACAACTCGATTCAGGCGACCGCCTCGTCTCTCAATAGGAATCATCTCATGAACTTCATCGTAAAGGTCGTCTCACTGATCACTCTAGGTCTGGTCCTTGTTCCATCTGTGTTGCAGTTCCTAGGAGTGATTGAACTCGATGCAGTCAAGCTTGCGGCACTGATCGGCACGATTGGATGGTTCGTCGCGACGCCGATCTGGATGGGGCGTGAATCACCTATCGACTCCCGCGAGGTCGAGGTTTGACGCTCTTTCATAGTCCATGCATTCAATTCACTGGGGTCCTAAAGTGATCTCGCCTGACATCCATCCATTGAGCCACAACTTGAAATCGAAAACCCTCTTGATCGCGTTTTGCCTTTTGGCTGCCCTCAACGCTGATGTCGCTGTCGGTCTCGACGCGGTTCATCTTCGATGCGAGTACCTCGAGAATCCACTCGGCATCGACATTGAACAGCCAAGATTGAGCTGGCGAGTCAGGTCACTCGAGCGTGGTCGTTCGCAAGTCGCCCATCGCGTGCTTGTCGCTTCGACCGCCGACAAACTCAGGCACGACGAAGCTGACCTTTGGGATTCAGGAATCGTTCAATCGAGCCAGACGTTGTTTATCAAATACAAAGGACGTCCCCTGGAAAGTCGACAACGGTGCTTCTGGAAAGTCCAAGTTTGGGATGACTTGCATGGGCAACCGACAACGAGCCCACCGGCGTCATGGTCGATGGGCCTATTGAAAGATTCAGATTGGTCCGCGGACTATATCAGCTATCGCGATACGACGCCGATTCATAGCAATGTTGATGAGCTCTACCTACCCGCAGCTAGGCAATATCGCAAAGGCTTCAACTCCGGCAAAGCAGTCAAAAGGGCCACGATCTATTCGACATCGCTTGGAATTTATGAGTTGCATCTCAATGGCAAGCGCGTCAGCGACGCCTACTTTGCTCCCGGTTGGACCGACTATCGACAGCGAGCCTATTACAACACCTATGACGTAACGGAATTTATCAAAGAAGGCGACAACGCGATTGGTGCTTGGGTAGCCGACGGTTGGTATAGCGGTTACGTCGGTTTCGGTTTGCTAACGGGCATGGGTACCGAAAAAACGGGACGGGCCACTTACGGGAAAACGCCATCACTGATGGCCCAGTTGGAAATCGAGTACTCGGACGGCTCGCGTCAGATCATTGGAACCGACTCAACCTGGAAGGTCACTGGTGACGGTCCGATTCAAGAAGCTGATTTGTTGATGGGAGAGTCGTATGACGCTCGCAAAGAGATGCCAGGATGGTCATCAGCTGGTTTTGACGAAAGCGATTGGCAACCCGCGATTCTCGCCGAGGACAACGGGAATCCGAAGGCAACGTTCTATCAGCGTCGCAATCCCACGAAACCTGGTCAGGGTGTTCGAAACTTAGGTGCGGAGACCGATTTTGGATTCAAACGTCCCCAACTAGAGGCGTTCCCCGGCGTGCCTGTTCGCGTGACCGAAGAAGTAACTGCAAAGCAGGTCAGTAAACTCGGTTCAGGAACTTACGTGTTTGACCTGGGACAGAACTTCGCCGGGACGATCCGCTTGAAGATTCGTGAACCTGCCGGACAACGCTTGCAGATTCGTTACGGGGAGATGCTACATCCCGACGGCCGGTTGATGACGGAGAATCTTCGCAAAGCACGGGCAACTGACTTCTACATTTGTAAGGGAGGCAACTCCGAAGAGGTCTTTCAGCCACGATTTACGTTTCATGGATTTCAGTTTGTAGAAGTGTCAGGCCTGACGGCTGAGCCCACATTGGAAGCGGTTAGCGGATTGGTACTACACAGCGATACGCCGATGGTCAGTGCGTTTGAATGCAGCGACCCCATGGTTAACCAGGTCTTCAAGAATGTCGTCTGGACACAAAGAGCGAACTTCCTTGATCTGCCAACCGACTGTCCACAACGGGATGAACGCATGGGCTGGACGGGAGATGCCCAGGCCTACGTCGCCACGGCTGCCTACAACGCTGACATCGGAGCCTTCTATACAAAGTGGTTACGAGAGCTGATGGAGTCGCAACGTCCCAGCGGTGCATTCCCAGGATATGCGCCGTTTCCTTTTCAGCATGGTTGGGATTTTGGAACCGCGTGGGCTGATGCAGGTGTGATTTGCCCTTGGACAATTTGGCAGTTTTACGGTGACACGGATGTCATCAACGATTGCTGGGATCCCATGACGCGTTTCATGCAATGGCGGAAAGCAACAAGCGTCGACAACCTGGGCATCGCGCATGGCAATGCCTGGGGTGATTGGCTTTCGCAGGGTGAAGAGACACCGCTTGATTACATCGACACGATCTACTTTGCGATCTCTACCAAAATGATGTCGGAGATGGCTGAGGCGACTGGTCGCGAAGCAGAAGCAAGGACTTATCGCGAACAACACAAAGCGACCAAAGCGGCATTCCAAGCCAAGTA
>JBCCKZ010000856.1:0-2540 GCA_039027135.1 Planctomycetota bacterium | reverse complement strand
TCGTTGATGAAATGACATCGATGCCGCTCGATGGCGAAGGCACAGGGTTTGTTGAACGCTGGATCCATGACAATGACGTACACCTTCAATCGGGAATGAAATGTGTCGATTGCCATCGCAATGGCATCGATCACTTGATGGTTCGTGGTTTCGAGGGCCAAGCCCATCCTGATTCGGATGTGATGCAAACACTCTCATGTACAGGATGTCACTTGGGTGTTGATCAAGACGATGCGCACACGCTGAATCATTTCACGATGGACGAGTATCGTGACAAGACGACGTTGGCGACGCGGCTAGGTTCACCGATGCCTCTGCATGAGGGACTTCCGGCGGTCCACTTTGATCGATTGTCTTGCACCGCGTGTCACGGGGGAACGGTACCGAGGGAAGAGTCCATCCGAGCGATGACTTCGCTAGCTCACGGACTAGGTGAGAAGAAACACTGGACCGGTGAAGAGCTGCCGCTGATTGCCACACCGGTGTTTGCCAAACTCGATGATGGAAAAATCTATCCGATGCGAGCGATGTGGCCCGCCTTTTGGGGATACATGGAAGAGGGCAATCCGGTACCACTGCCACCTGAAGAAGTTTATGACGTCACACGAAAGTCATTACGTGTACGAAAGAACTTCGTTGAGGAGGTCTTCCTTAAGAAACCCGAAGAAGGGTGGGAGCAATTCGAAGAAAAGACAGTGAAAGGCCTGGTGGCGATCCGCAAAGAGTTCAAAGTTGAACAACCTGCCTATGTTTCGGCTGGAGTCACCTACGGGCTGGACGATACAGGCGAGGCGTTGACCGTGCTAGAAGAATCTCCGATGCAATCAATGGTTCGTTGGCCGCTTGCACACAATGTGCGTCCGGCCGGATGGTCGCTGGGAACGGGTGGGTGCGTCGAATGCCATGCGGATGATGGCCGCATCTTCGCCTCAACAGTTAATCCACTGGGCCCGGTGCGTTCGGATGTGGCTCCTCGGCCGGAAGAAGCCGAGCCGGTTGATCTGCCCGTTATCACGATGGCGTCGATCCAGGGCATTGAAGATTGGGAGCGGATGATCTGGAACCAGCTGTTCCAGGGACGTGCGACGTTTAAGTACGTCATCGCCGCTTCCATGGGCACGACCCTGTTGTGCATTTGTATTGCGATGGTATTGGGTGTTTCTCGAAAGCGAGAAGTCACATGACACGTTGGATCAAACTCCTATCGGTTCTTGTGGACGTGGGACTCATTGGTGTTGTCATCGCGTTGTCAGCCACGGCATTCCCTTCGCTTTCGGGCGAAGAGCTTTCTGGGTTTTGGCTGCTCGCCCACATGGGAGCCAGCGGCGCGATGGTATTCCTATTACCGGCGGCGGCATTGCTGCGAATCATTGCGGCACGACCTGGTCGTATTGTTTGGCTGGCAATAACCAGCGGATTGGTATGCATTCTCGCCGTTTACCTTTGCATGTTGCCGATCTTGGATACTGCTGGCATGCACAAGATGATCAAGGTCCATGGCATGAGCGGATGGATCACTGGCGTTCTTGCGATCCTGGGCTTCATGGCGGCAATCACGCTCAAGCGTTCGACTCCAACGGTCGAATCAACCGAAGCCGCGCACGACTAAATCGCTTGGATTTAACCGAAGCCTCTTTCTGCTTAGGAATTAGCCGCGAACCGAATGTGAGCGAAGCGAACGAAGGTGCCGGGTAACAGACAGTTTTACGACGTATCCGTGGTGCGCAACTTGAATCCTTCCGCTATTCATTGGCCCGATGCCTGCACGGCTACGCCGCATCCGGCCGACCGTTCATTAAGATACAGCACTTTCGTAGAAATCGACTTGCGTAGACCGTAAGGCTACGAGGGAAGTTCGGGTATCTCTAAGAGAGCAGGGCACTCTCTTTAGGCATCACATTCCCCGAACAGGCTTTCGGCTCTCAACACCAAGTGGCAGACGATCAGAGCATCAACGAGAGGCTAAATACATTCACGATTCCACCACTCGGATTTCAAATCCAATAGACTTTGCGACTGCCCTCCTAAACACCTCTCGCTCATGATCTCTTTCAAAACAAGCGGATTGACGACCACGGGGCATCGTTGGATCAGCGTTGCTGCGATCCTCGGTGCATGCTTCGTTATCCTTCACCTGATCACCATCGCGACCACCTGCGCCGTCGTCGGATTCGACTGGGGATTCAATGCCTGGTTCTTTGACATCGCTGGTTTCTTGGCAGGGGCCTTCTTTGCGATCCAGTGCCGCGAGTCCTCAAGAAAGCCTCCCTCGGAATTCAAATCGGGCAATCGATGGATCTGCATCTGGGCTCTAGCGACTTGCCTGGTGAGAGTCCTCGATACGCTCATGCTTCTCGGGTTGGTCGAATGGAGTGAGTTCTACATCACGCCAGACGGGGCCGTCTTTTGGGCAAACTTCATCAGCGAGATCATCTTTGGCATGTCCTTCGCGGTCACCGCACTGATTGGTTCGACTTACCTTCTCCTGAGCTCGAGCAATGAAACGACGGCAGATCCCCCGACGGAACAAAATGACTCCT
>JBCCKZ010000855.1:0-2547 GCA_039027135.1 Planctomycetota bacterium | reverse complement strand
CTTCGGATTTAGCGTTGTCTCCGCCGCCACCTCCGCCGCCACGTAGGGCCCGGAAGAAGTCTTGTGGGGAGGGAGCGCCTCCTCCTCCGCCACCACCACCTCGGCCACCATTACCGCCCCCAGACTCCTGTCCGGCGATCCGATCACCCAACAGTTCCTTGACAATCTTGGCGACATCCTCAGCGTCCTGATAGATGACGGGAATCATGGCGTGCTTGCCGGAGGTCTGAACGGTTTCTGGACTTTCTGCGCGGTCAAGCTTTTCAAGGATACGATCGATGCGGTTCAAGTCGTTTGGACTCGCTTGAACGATCAACGCGTTCAGTCTTGCGTCTGGAATGATGCTGATGGAGCCGGTCGCGGTGAGGATGTTTTTGGCAGAGCCAGATTCGCTTCCACCTCCACCACCGAACAGTCCACCCAAGATTCCTCCTCCGATGCTACTAACGGCGCTGTCTACCGCACCGGCTAGCGATGATTCGTTACCACCAAGAATCTTGCTGATGAGTTCGGCGGCTTCGTCTGCCTTGGTGTACTTGAGCCAATAGATGGTTGGTAGATCTGAATCGTAGGCGGCATCCCCGGCGATCGAACTATAAAGTTGTTCGAAGGCATCAAGGGCATCAACGTCATCCGAGGCAATCAATAGCCCGGCGGGTGTCACTTGAATGATGATGTCGTCGCGTCGTTGGATCGTTCGTTGGTCCGACGGCGACATCGGTTCTTGGTTGGCGTTCTCCCGTTGGCCGGTTTCACCTTCGGCGGGTGCACCGATTAGTTGAATGGCTCGGCCAGGGTTCCATCGTAACGCTTCATCAGAGAAAGACGGTCTCGGCTGATTCGCTGGCAACAATGTTTCGAAGTCTTCATCCGCATCACGCCTGAGTCGACGTTCCTGCATGCCCCCATCACCCTCGGGTGTTCCGGTCGAAGGCAGAATTCGAATCGCGTTGGTTCGCCCACCGAGGCTCCACATCAATTGAGCCTGGCGAAGTGCGCGAGCCGTTGCATCGCCATCGAAGGGTAAGATGCGATATCGATCGCTCAAGCCTCCGAGCGTTGAATCTTCCTCGAGTTCACCCAGCAAGGCTTCAACGGTTTCGATTTGCTGTTGAGAGCCCTTCACCCAAAGTCTCCCGGTATCGGGGTCGCCGTCGACGATGGGGCCGTTGCCTCCCTCACCCGTAACACCGAAAAACTTATTGATCGTCACAAGAGCTTTGGCGGGATCGATTTGTCGAAGTTCAAACACTTTAAAGCCGCCACCTTTGCCTTCCAATTCGGCAATCGTCTCGGCGATCAGGTCATGGTTCGAAGGACGCGTGCGAGCGATCAGGTAGTTGGTCTTCGGATCGAGGGTGATCTGGCTTGTTGTTCCTGCGAGTAGTGTCTGCAAAACGTCGAAGACGGTGTCGACATCGGCAGTGGTGATCGGATGTTTTCGGAGGACTGGTTCCTCGATGACGACAGATTCGTCGGTCTCATCGATCAAGGGGACATCCGTTATTTCGACAAGAGAACGCAGAGTGTCCACCTTGGCTTTCTGGCCAGTGACGTACATGCGATCGCCCAGCGGAGCCACGGAGATTTTGATTGAGTCATTCGTGTTCTCGCCAAGTTCTAGGCCCAGGAGGGGACGAGCGATCTCGAGAACCTCCTCGGCACCCCGGTTTTTCAATCTGATTTCAACGACCGTTGTTTGCTCATCGACCGCCGTTCCGAGAGTATCTCGAATCAGGATCAGGGTTTCAGCGGCGGCGGTGACGCGGACCTGGCGGGTAGATTCAAGCACTACCAATCGGTCAGAAATTCCCAACAAGCTCCCGAGCTCTTCTTCGGCCTGATCGGCGGGAATCGGACCAAGAGGGAAGACGCTGGTGAGCATTTCGCTGCGTCCTCGTTTTTCCAGCGAACTGGCCGGCACAACTTCAGCCAACTCGCTTATCAGATCCTGAACATTGGGTCTCTGAAGATCGATCAGGTGAAGAAGACGTCCGAATCGTGCCAAAACGTAGCCGTCGCTTTTGAGTCGGAAATTGATGACATCAATCGCCTCGGCTGGCGTGTAAGACCGATTTGGGTCAGAAAAGGAGAAACTTCCCGTCGGCAAAGCGTCGATTTGCAGTGAAAAATCACCTTCGACCGCCAGCCATTTCAGGACGTCTTCCCAGCGAGCGTTCTGAAAGTTGAAGGCGAGTTTCCCGGCCGGGGCTGGTGCCACTTGCTTTGCCGCTGCTGCCTCGGGTTGATCCTGGCCGTAGCCGGATCCGGCAAATAGGACGACTGTCGCCGCCAAAATGCAAATTCGGGACATCTTTCTACCGGTCTGACCAAGATCGTGGGCGTCCAGCCGCTGATTCGTTACGGATGGCAAACTTCGACGGACCAATCCGAGTGGGTTAACCATAGGTGTTTTTCTGGCTTTATTGAGAAGAAGAGCTTTCGAAGCATGTTAGTCAGCGGAAACCGTCTGCGAGGATTTAACCCAGCCTGCCCTATGAAGTTTCGCCTTGTGGATCTCACCACGGTCGCAATCGGCCCCCTTTG
>JBCCKZ010000854.1:0-2559 GCA_039027135.1 Planctomycetota bacterium | reverse complement strand
GACATCGGCATCGCTCAGATTGGGATCCTTGTAATCCCATTTGAATTCCGCTGGAAAGTGCTTGGGAAGGTCTTCCGCGTAGCTTCGTCGGGGGTTTCGCCGGCCAATGGAGGTGCCAATGTGGGGAACCAATTCATCGTCCGTTCCGCGGGTGGCAAGCGAACCAAAATCATCGGGGCGATTCCATAGCGAATCAGGCTCCGGAATGGAAACATCAGCCAAGTAGGAGTCGTATCGCGGATGATTCTCGAAGAAATCGTGCGGTGCCTTGTACTGGTGACACATGAAGAACGGCTTTGAAGGATCGCGATGGTTCTTGAACCATTCCAGCGTGGCATTTGTGATGACGTCGCTGCTGTGCTCACCTGGGAAGCTGACCGTGTTCTTTGGCCAAGGTTTGTCACCTTGGACGCGAAGCACTGTGTCAAAGTACTTTCCCTGCCCGGGCAAGACGCTGTAATAGTCAAAGTTTGGCTCGGTCTTGAGGTGCCATTTCCCAATCATCGCGGTTTGGTAGCCAGCCTGACGCATTGCGATGGGTAGGGCCTGGTTCTCGGGCTCGATGCGGCCATTTAGATCAAAGACGCCGTTGTTGTGGTTGTATTGACCCGTGATGATGCACGCGCGAGATGGCGTGCAGATGGAGTTCGTACAGAACGCATTGGTCAGGCGAACACCTTCTCGGGCTAAAGAATCGATTGTTGGAGTGGGATTGATGTCTTTGAGTAGCGTCGCGTAGGCCCCAACGGCTTGGGCCGTGTGGTCATCCGACATGATGAACAGGATGTTTGGACGCTTCTCGGTCTGGTCGGCCTGGGAGATGACCGGTGAGATACCGACGACGAGTAGAAGGGCAAATAGACTTCGTATCATTTTTGTTTC
This sequence comes from Planctomycetota bacterium, assembly GCA_039027135.1. Taxonomy (GTDB): domain Bacteria; phylum Planctomycetota; class Planctomycetia; order Pirellulales; family Pirellulaceae; genus Rubripirellula. The sequence goes on along the minus strand of JBCCKZ010000854.1, from coordinate 1,677 downwards.
GGGTGTCAGGTGAGGGTTTCGGTGTTTTGCTAGGAGGGTCTTTTGGGAACTGGCACGGCTAGTCACAGGGGGGCTTCTGAAAGCGTCCAAGAGGTGCATCGACGACTCGGCATCTCTCCAGCGTGACGCCTTCGGCTGTCAATCGTTCTTCTTGCAGCGAAGGATTGACTTGCGGTAGGCGTCCATCTGAGTAGACGACTCGCCACCAGGGCAGTGTGTCCAGCGATTCTTTGAGTACGCGTCCGGCCATTCGTGGCGCGTCTGGCCGACCGGCTCGGGAGGCGATGTCTTGGTAGCTGACCACCTCGCCGACGCGTAAATCGAGCACTGCTTGCGTCATCTTTTGTCTTGCCAAATCCTGTCGATCGAAACTCGCATCATAGTCGCGCTCGTCGATACCACGCACGGATCTCACCCGAACAATTTCGCCGCTTTTTGATTGGCTCTTTGAATTGGTCATGCGGGGCCAAACCCCATCACGCGTCGCCAAGTTGACCATTGTCCCATGTGGATCATGAAATGCCCGCCGGTATAGAACGCGTGCATCGCACCGACGGTCGGAAATCGGGATCTCATCGCCTCATTGGCGTTGGGCCGAGCAAAGGTCTCGTCACTCTGTTGCTCGATGGTTTCGATGGCCAAATGGTATCCAGACGCAAGTGTTTCGAGCAGCTCATCTTTCGCGGGATAAATGTTGCCGCTTGGATCATCGAGACACTGGTGGTCTTTGCTAAATCGATCGGCGTAGTGCGATGGCGGTGTGATAGCCGAAGCATCGCCACCGAGTTCAGCAACGATCCGAGGAGAATAAAGGCACAGATGTCCGCAAATGAAGGACGGGTGGTTTGCCTCGATCACTTTTCCATCGTGCTGTGCTAGTCTTCCAAAGTTCTCGCTGGGAACGTCCTTGGCCAATCGTTCGGCATACCCGAGTGACAGACGGGCAGATGCGGCGATGATGCTGGCAATGTGATTCATGGAATGACGAACCCTTGCGTGGGTGGGACCTTTGAGAATACTCGCGGCTGATTATATCGGTGTGCTCGTCGTCAACGGCCATCGAATTGACACGGTAAAAACTCATTCGGCAGGTTCATTTTGGCCATCTTGGTGACTGGATGCGGTGGTTTCGTCGGCTCCGCGCTCGTTCGGGCATTGCTTGATCAGGGGGAGTCTGTCGTGGGAATATCCCGGCGACGTTACCCGGATCTGGAATCGCTTGGCATGAGTTGGGCACGTATCGATCTCGCATCCGACAGCGCGGTAGTCGATATGGTCAACCTGATGAGTCAGCATCCCATCGAGGGCGTCGTGCATACAGCAGCCGTTGCGGGTATCTGGGGGCCGAGAGCTTACTACCTTGCCAACAATGTTCACGCCACAGAACATCTCGCCGAAGCGGCGATGAAAACCAACGTGTCGTGGATGCTTTTCACGAGTAGCCCATCGGTCACCTTCGAAGGCAGCGACCAATCGGGTGTTGACGAATCCGTTGGATACGCAAATACGCACCTATGTCACTACAGCGAAACCAAATCGCTTGCGGAGCAGTTTGTCTTGAGCGAGAAGGTGACGGACCACATGCCGGTCATCGCTTTGCGGCCGCACTTGGTTTATGGACCTGGTGATCCGCATTTAGTACCAAGGGTGGTCGAACGCGCCCGGTCACGTCGTTTG
>JBCCKZ010000853.1:0-2560 GCA_039027135.1 Planctomycetota bacterium | reverse complement strand
GAACAACAGCGTCTTTATCACAGCCGTAGATGCTAGCGAAGCTAAAACCCCCTATTTCAACTAAATGGTATCCGCCGTCGACTGTGCGACAAACATCAAGCACCCAGACTGGGTCAGGCTCATAGCCTTCGGCTGCAACCGCCTGAGCAAATTCAAGTGCGAGTGGGTCCTCGGCCTCCAGTGATACCTCTTCACCAGCATCGATATACTTTGAACCAGCGACGACCTCACCCTTTGCAACGACATATCGCCACTCCGCGACGATCTGCTTAGGAGAACTAACGACGACCATCGATTCTGACGGGAATTCGTAGAATCCCATGAATTCAAAATCCTTGCTGAATGTCTCGCGAGATATCGTCAAACCAGTGAATATTTTCAGTGGGGAATCGGGTCGCACGAACAGCCGGTCATCCACGCCGAGCGTGTCAAATACGAAATCACGGCAGCGAGGAAGTTCGGCGTACGGCAGCATGATATAGTCGCGGTTTAATAGGAAGCGACCAAGGCGTGCGTAGTAGTGCGAACAATAGAAATGAGGGACGGTCGCAAATGCGCCTGGCGTCCAGAGATTATCTTCGATGACACGTGAAATCAAATCAATGTCAGCGTGTGCAACGACGCATGCGCCTTCGGAAAACGCGTTGCGATAGGAAGAACGAACGTCATCCCATTCGTAGGGCGGGTTAGGTCGATTGATCGACGCAACTTCGTGCCCGTTGCGGGTTATTGCGGCAGCAAGCTCGTCGTGATACGAGTCAAAAACTCCCGCGTCGATCAACCAGCCAACGGTCATGTGGTTCTCAACCTCCTATATCGACGAAAACGGAATTGTTCTTGGCTTGCTCAGTGTTCATATGTCTTCAATGATGGAGAAGGTAACAATCTTGTGCTGTCGAATCTTCATGATGCAACCCGATAGTGTCTCTTCAAACTCAAGAGGCCGATTGAATCGGGGGCCACTCGATTGGCCCGTTCTATGAGCGAGGTGAAAACTTGTCGAAGCTGCTGTGGCATCTCGGTGGTGTTGGTGTTCACTGCAAGTGTGGAGAGAAGATCAATGAAACGCACGTATCGTTCGTCCGATATTTGATCCGTATGGATAGTCGCAGCGATGTCCAGCAATTGGAAAGCAGATTCGTTCTTGAAGGAATCTTGCAGATCATAAAACACACTAACGGAGAAACACTCCATGTAGATGATCGGCTCACACCACTCAGAGGTACGTGCACCAAAGTAGGCGAAAAGATTGTCAGCGTTTGGGAATTGCCTGAGTTTCTCCAGCTCGGTGTTGCCCTTCTCAAATATCATTGAAGATTTCGTGGTTGGGTTCACGGTCTGCACGAGTGAACCGTCGTGGTTGAAGTTGATATGCCCGAACTCTGAAGCTGTTAGTTCCTATGTTTCCCGTATCCACGCGTCACCTGGAAAGTATGTCCAGGACTTTCTTCCTGACTGTCGTGAAATCACTCTTTGAGTCAACAATGCCATAATTCACGTGGCTTGTTCGTAGCATCTCTCCAATCGCTGCCGAAACCACCTCGCTATCCGAGTAAGCTAGCTCAAAATCCAGTACATGGACGAGATCGGCATCGTCGCCCTTCGTCCAGACTCGAAAGCTGTATGGACGCACGATGCCGTCCCTTGGTTCGGCTCGTTCTTTTTGTCCCATGTTGTAGTGCACATCGATCTGGTAGTCCTTGGTCGAGAATGAGCCAAGCCCGATCCACGCAAGATCGTTCTTTGCAAGCTTGAATTTGGACAAAGCGACTGCAGCGTGATTGATGGCGTCGTTTTATTTCCCAGAGGTGAAGAGTATTAGGCAATTTAGATAGTGCAGCATAGGGTAAAACGGGGATGAAGCGAGGGCCGCGTCGAGCTTATCCAAGTCAGTTTGCGGCTCGTCAGCGAGCACTGCGGGTGCCATCAGTGTCGCGAATGCGAATGCGAATAGAATTGTTTTCATGATGTTTGTTTGTGTGCGAAAGGTCGTAATCTACTTCTGGGTTACGTCCCTATTTCAACAGTGATCGCCATAGATTCAATGCGTCGTCTGAATCTGTCATGGCATGCGTTCAATTGAATTACTGAACAAATCTAAGAATGATCAGGGCGATGAATAGTGCTCCAATGAGAGCAAGCAAGCATGTGAAGATGACAAGCCCCATCATTGAGTATGAAACGTACCAACGATTGAGTGTTTGTACGTCTCTCACGATCTCGGAACCATCAACGGTGATTGAGTATCGCATTCTTGGCAGGAACCACATGGGGCCAAGCGATCGCACGACCCCGTCAAGTTCCCTGTCGCCGATTCTTATCAGAAAATCAGTCTGAGTGTTCAGCCCTACTCTGTCTAGGTTTGGAGTGAAAGTCCGACCGTCAATGCGAACTACAAATCCCACGAACAGCCAGAGAAAGATGCCAAACGGGCGTAACTGGACCTCAATCTCATTCTCTTCAAAACTGTATTTGCGCATTCAGTTATCCACTAGAGATCGCTAAGCTCAGGTCGAGCAGCGATTTTGATATAAAGTCGGCAGGCAAATTTCCCTCACAT
>JBCCKZ010000852.1:0-2571 GCA_039027135.1 Planctomycetota bacterium | reverse complement strand
GGTTCTTACGACCCTCACCGAGACCGATGGAGAATCGAGCTATCGAGTTTTTGTTGGTGGTAAGAAAATCGGAGAGGTCACCAATCCGGAAACGACCACTGACTACACAAAAGTGAACCATCGTTTCAAAGCCGTGCAACTTTCCCCCGGTGACTTGATCCGCGTTGAATTCAATTCAGCATCGAACGGAAAAATCCCGGAGGGTGACGCGTTCGCCTATTCGAGGGGACGATGGACTTCGCTTGCGATTCTCAAGCCCAATGCGAAAGCTGACCAAGCTTCAAAGCCCGCCAAGAAGGTGTCGAGCCAGGCATCTCCTTTCATTTTCAATTATGATCCCAGCAAGGCGAAGAAAGTCTCCGTACAAACCAACGGCATTGTGGTCGTTGAAGCGGAGGACTTTGACAAAGTCGACCTGCAGACGCATCGAAAGTGGTACCTCACGACACTCGACAAGTCACCCGAAGTCACTCCCGACCCCGATCCCAATCATGCGGAAGGTGCCAGCGGCGGGGCCTACATTGAGCTCCTTCCCGATACCCGGGTAACCCATGCTGATCCGCTCGTACAGGGCGTCAGCTTCACCAACAATCCCGGTCAGTGCAGCGTGCTGTACTACCCCGTCGAGATCAAGGAACCCGGTCGCTACTACGTTTGGGTTCGAATGTGCTGCACCGGATCTGAAGACAATGGATTGCACGTCGGCTTGGACGGCAAGTGGCCTGAGTCCGGCGCACGGCTGCAGTTCACCAGCAAGCATGGCCAGTGGCAATGGGACTCACGACAACGAACCGCGAAGGTTCACACGGGTGTCCTTGGTCAGATTTGGCTGGATGTCGAAGAACCCGGACTGCACACCATCATGTTTTCGATGCGTGAAGACGGATTCGAGTTTGACAAGTTCATGTTGACGAAAGAAAAGTCACCGATGAAGAGCAAGTCGCTTGTCATGGGTCCTGAGGCAAGTCCTACAAAGTAGGGTCTTGTGAGCCGTGGGCCGAATGTGGCGCAGCCACGAAGGCACCGGGCAGGTTCGCTCCACGAAGACTAGGGATCAAGAGAGCGATCAAAGATCGTTCGTTCCTTGGCTTAGGCCCTCCCCGGCTGTTGAAACGTCCGACCCTCCCAGAGGGAGGGTAAGTTTGGTATCGATTGTTCCTCGCGCCGCTCGAAGTCGGTGTAAGGAACAAGCGATACCTTTATGTACGGGGAGCCAAACATTGAACGAGACCATCGAGACCTTAAAGTCCCACGTATCGGTTCGGAAATTCAAATCGGAGTCGGTAAGCGACGAGATGGTCGAAACGATTGTCGAGGCGGCCACTCGAGCATCCACTTCAAGCAATCTGCAAGCGACCACGGTCATTCGTGTTCGCAATGACGAGCGTCGACAGGATATCGCCAAGTTAGCTGGCAACCAAAAATACGTGGTTGACTGCGGCGCATTTCTGGTTTGGTGTGTCGATCTCTATAGGAGCAAGATGGCGTGCGAAATGGGCGGCGGTGAGTTTTGTGCAGGGATGACTGAGCACTTCGTCATCGCGACGGTGGATGTAGCTCTCGCCGCGCAAAATGCCGCGATCGCCGCTGAGTCACTCGGCCTTGGAATCTGTTACATCGGCGGAATTCGGAATGATCCAGCAAAGATGACAGAGCTACTCGCACTTCCCAAGCAAGTGTTCCCAGTATTTGGCATGTGCATAGGCTGGCCTCAAAAGAAATCAAATCCGAAACCCCGGCTGCCGACGTCGATCACGCTGATGGATGACATCTACAATCAAAATCAACGTCAGCCGCTCGAAGAGTACGATCAGCTAATGGAATCCTACTACAAAGATCGTGGCATCGAGGATCGAACGTGGACTTCGTTTATGTCGGAACTACTTGGCAAGGAGTCACGGCCTCACATGCGATCCTTCCTCGCTGACCAAGGATTCGATTTCAAGTAGTCTTTTGCAATTTGATCGCCGCATTGGGTTCTGCTCTTGTTGGAATATTTCCCTCCCTCTGGACATTGGTACGCGCACAAGTCGTCCAACTAACGTGAGCCGTGACCCGCATATGAGCGGAGCGAATGGAGGGGCCGGGCAAAAGCCAGCAACTTAAGATCAGGATAAAGATGAAGAGTGAAATAAAGAGAATGGTAATGATGACGCGCCAAGACAACGGAAGTCGGTCACCTTTCTCTCTATCCCAATCTTTATCTCAGCGAAGCGCACCTGCCCGGTGCCTCCACGGCTTCGCCGCATCCGGCCCACGGCTCACTCTTGTATAAACTTCCGCATTCGATAGTTCGTCAAAGCAACTCCCCGGCAAATAACCGATTGTTTTTGTTCGACTTCAAAGCCCATGCTTTGGAAGAATGGTCTGGCCGTGATACTCGCTTCCGTAGTCATCTCAAGAATGTCGTTGCGCAGAGCATCTTGGATTAGTCTCTCGAACAGTTGTCGAGCGAATCCCATACGTTGATGATCCGCGGACACGAACAAACGATCGATGTAGCCCTCATGGTCCATATCGGCAAAACCAACCAGCCGCTCGCCCTCCATCGCGACATACGCAAACCGATCG
>JBCCKZ010000851.1:0-2591 GCA_039027135.1 Planctomycetota bacterium | reverse complement strand
GGCGAGCTCGAATCAACACCCTCGCCCTTCAGCAAGGCAAGCACATCGACGACCTGACATTTCCAATCCTGTTCGATGCATTGCACCAAACCGCGATCACCGGTCGAAGGATCGAGAATCTCATCCAACCGGTCGACATGACGCGGCATCGATTCAAGTTGCATGTCCTCAATCGGGTGACAAAACGGCCAGTGGCCCATGTCATGGACCAGTGCCGCCAACAAAAGGCTGTCCGCATCACGTTTAGCAGTATCAGCGTCACTGCCAAGATCACACAGAGTCGGCCAAAACAGATGAAGCCAACGGACTGCGTTGTCATAGACACCCAAGGTGTGTTCAAGTCGACTATGGCGGGCACCAGGATAAACCAAGTGCACCATTCCAAGTTGGCTGATTCCGGCCAGTCGACGCATCGAAGGCGTATCCAGAATTCTTCGCACCCGATCAGTCAAAGGCACATTGCTACTCGGTGGCAATCGCACCATGGACGATTGACCGGCAATCAGCTGACATTCCGGCGGCATGATGGCTTGACGCGTCGAACTCGAACCATGCGATTCAGGCACTGGCAATCCACACATCAACCAGCGGACGCGAACGAACGATCTCTTCGACCTCAACTCCCGCGAGCGTCATTCCCGCAAGGAACGCGAGCACCATCGTGACCACGATGTAGAGCCCCGCGTGGGCAAGCGCTGTCGTAAACTCAAACTCAAAGGTCGCCATCGATACAAAAGCACCCACCACGAGCATCGCAGCCAAAGCGAGACCGAAGAAGAGATAGCTAATCTCATTGGGAGCATTGAGATCGAACAAGTAAGGCGGCAAAAACATATAAATCAGCCACAACGCCGGAAACAAGCCACTACAGACCAGCACTCGATTTCGCAGCTCACTTCCCACGTAGGGCGCCAACTCAGATTCACGAAGCACCGAGTATCCTACCCACACGATCGGTGGTGCAACAATCAGAGCCCCCAAGCCTATCGCCCACCATTGATTGAGCCCCAACATGCCCATCACCAAGGCCATGATCACACAACCGACGACGGAAACCCCGGAAATGATCAAACCGCGTTTGGTAACGTCAGTCTCTTCCCGCTTAATTGGCTTGAGAACACTTTGCCCGGAACGATCCTTTGGCGCATCATCCTCGGGCGCGTGAATGGTTACCTCTTCATTGAGTTCGGGAACCTTAATGGTGGTCTTGCAACTTGGGCATGGACCAGTTCTTCCAGCGAATTTATCGCTGACCTGAAAACGTTTGAGACATTTTGGACAGGTGACCTGAATCGCCATCGAGCCGTGCTAAAAGGAATGAGTCAAGAAGAGGATGAGCTAGCTGTGCATTAACTTTTTAACCCGCAGCGTAACCAGGGGATAGCATTTTGCCCCTTGGTTATGCTGCGGGTCATGATTTTTGCTGAGCAAAACGATCAACACACGAGTGGCCGAAACAAACTCGAAAACTCCATCACGAACGCCGCTAGGCTTCGAGGTGAGGAATCCTTCAAGAATGTTGGCTCGAGCGATGACATACCGATTTCCGCTACGAACATCACTCTAATTATTGGTGCTTACGTCCCCCTAGTCTAATGTTTGAAACGAGCTCTGCTATGTTAGGCAAAGCGACACACAAATCAGACAAACACAATTTCAAAGACCGACGGTTGCCTGTTTCGGCCATTTTTCTGATCGCCGGTTCGGACATCCGATTTCGGCCCGGGAGATACCTTGCCGCCGCGATCTCGCTGGGCTTCGCCAGTTCTTTCTTTTTGTTGGCTATGTTGTCGCTGCAAAGCACGCATCAGACCCTCGCGAGACTTCCCAAGTCTCTCCTAACAGAAAATGAGCTCTTCATTGCCGCAACGGATCCGATCTCACCGTTTCTAACCAACGTGATTCTTGATTCGATTCGAGCCGATCCTCGAGTTCTGAGTCTTGACCAACGGTGGCGGGTTCGCGCCTTCGATCTTCCGGCGGCTCCCGACGGCTCGCTCGATGACGACGAGTTCTATCTGGGTCCTATGCTCGGATGGATTCCCGGCAAACGAACTGAGCTCGTCGCTTGTGAGCAAGGTGCCACTCGAGGTGAACTGAGTTCAGGTGAATGGCCTAGTGAAGACGAGAGTCGATTCATCGAGGTTGTCGTGCCTGAGTATTTGAGTTGGTCGATCAAACTCGGCAACCTACGCCGGCTGGAGAGCGATGCGGGTGTTTTCAAAGCAAAGGTCGTTGGCTTTCTTAGGATGGGTGAAGATTTCGCCGCAACGGAATCCGCTGTTCGTTTGCGCCCTTGGTTCCTCACCAAAGCCAGCGCTACAAAAGTCGCCGGAGGTGAAATCCAACCCAGTGAAGCGATCATTGGCTTCGCAAACGCAAATGATCGGGCTGCGTTTGAAAGTGATTTTGCGTCGATGTTGAATTTCTCTAGCAGTCGAATTCAGCTTTGGAATCAAGACGTGATTGCAAAAGAGGCTCAAGGCATCATGGCAGTTAGCAATTCGCGAATGGCTGTTCGACTTGCGTTGATACTCACTGCCGCCTGCGTGATTTGCATTGCGATAGGTACGCAGTGGAGCGAACTTGAT
>JBCCKZ010000850.1:0-2610 GCA_039027135.1 Planctomycetota bacterium | reverse complement strand
CGCCGAAGCCAAGACCGATTACGGCAAGTGCAAGTGCAATCATTGGGTCGTTTTCCTAAAAGTTACGCGACTGCATATAGACTGTGAATGCGTTCAGCCCAGACATTTCCGGAATGGAAGCTGATTTTGCAATCCATTGGCTATCTTGGCGTTTCTTTTCCCGAGCAACTTTTGTGATAAGCGGGGGAATGGATGAGTTTCAGCGGATAGAGACGTTTTTTGGCCCTCTGGTGAAAACCTCACGGGCCTTAAATTTGCGCGATGACGTGGCTGTGTTGAGCTCGGGAGAGTCAAGGCGAAGTCTCGTTGTAACCACAGACGCGTTGGTAGAGGGCGTTCATTTCCTGCCGACGGATCCCATAGAAACTGTGGCTCGAAAATTAGTACGGGTGAACGTCTCAGACATTCTTTCCAAGGGTGCTCGCCCCCTCGATGCTTTGCTCACACTGGGATGGCCTTCGAACCGCGGTGACGACGAACTTGAATGCTTTGCGAAAGCACTGGGGGAAGAACTTGCGAGTTGGGGCATCAATCTAATTGGTGGAGACACAGTCCGAGCTCCCAGCCAGTTGTTTTTTTCACTCACGCTGACAGGCGATTGCCATGGGGAGGGACCAATTCAGCGTTCAGGTGCTATCGCCGGTGACGATATCTGGGTCACAGGGGACATCGGATGGGGTTATTTGGGCCTCCAAGCGGCGATGTCGGATCACGTCGGTAGTATCGACGCCATCCAGCGCTATCGCGAACCTGCTTTGCCGTTTAATGGAATTAGCGACCTGATCGCGGACTTCGCGACATCAAGCATGGATGTTAGTGATGGATTGCTTGGCGACTTGCAGAAGATCTGCCTGGCAAGTGGTGTCGGCGCGACGTTGCATGCAGAACAAGTCCCGCTCGCCATACCTGTTGAGAGCTGGGATCAAGCCGTCCCTCAACTGACTGGCGGCGATGACTATCAAATTTTGTTCACAGCTACACCTGATCTTGCATCAACGATTCGCCAGAGAAGTGAGCAACTACGCGTCCAAATCACGAAGATTGGTACGATCAACCTGAATGGCGGCATCACTGCGTTCTGGCTGGGGAATCCAGTCGAACTACCGAAAAGACTGGGCTTCGCTCACGAATAGGCGATGATTTCCCGTCTCGTATCAGGCGATCAGTCTTGCACCTTGCTTGCGCATTTGGCAGCAGTGTCGAAAGGGCACGTTAACCGGTTAGCATCAGGTCTTGCCGACTTTGAATGATAGGGAGGGCACCCCATGGGCCTTTGGTATTGGGTTGCGATTGCAGCTGGCATCGCATCCGTTTTGTATGGCTGGTTGCAAATCGGCTCAGTTATGCGCGCGTCGTCAGGCACAGCGCGGATGCAAGAAATCGCAAAGGCGATTCAGGAAGGAGCTGACGCCTATCTTGGTCGTCAGTACCGCACGATCGGCATCGTTGGCGTGGTCGTCCTCGTCGTTCTGGTGGTAATGTTCCAGAATTGGGAGGTTCCAGTTGGGTTCCTTCTGGGTGCGGTTTTGTCCGGTGCGGCTGGCTTCATCGGTATGAAGGTATCGGTTCAAGCCAATGTTCGAACCACAGAAGCCTCCAAGAAATCGCTCGCCGATGGTCTTTCGATCGCATTCAAATCTGGCGCCATTACAGGTATGCTCGTGGTTGGTCTCGCGCTGCTGGGCATCGCTGTATATTACGGCGCCCTGACAGGCTTCGAGAATATTGGTGAAGACGGCGTTGGTCGAAACATCATTGATGGGCTGGTTGCCCTCGGATTCGGGGCATCGTTGATTTCGATCTTTGCTCGCCTCGGTGGCGGGATCTTTACGAAGGGCGCCGATGTTGGCGGCGACATGGTCGGCAAAGTCGAGGCGGGTATTCCTGAAGATGACCCTAGAAACGCTGCCACCATTGCTGACAATGTCGGCGATAATGTAGGCGACTGCGCCGGCATGGCGGCTGACCTTTTCGAGACGTTTGCGGTGACCGTTGTGGCAACCATGGTGCTCGGGTCGATCTTCTTTGCCACGACGGGCTACTTGTCGGAGATCATGATCCTGCCGCTGGCAATCTGCGCGGTGTGTATCCTGGCCTCGATTGTCGGCACGTTTTTCGTGAAGCTTGGCGCGGGTTCAACCAACGTCATGGGAGCTCTGTACAAAGGGCTTATCGTCACCGGTGTGATATCTGTGGTGCTGATCGCTGGGGTCATCCAATTCGTTTTACCCAACGGCTTCGGTGAGTTGGTCAATGCGGGTCGGGAATTGGATTTATTGGACAGAGTGGTCCAGGAAGATGGCACCGTGACCACCGTCGATGCGGTTGTGACTGGTCTCGATCTCTACATCTGCGCCGTTGCGGGACTTGTTGTGACGGGTCTAATCGTTTGGATCACCGAGTACTATACGGGCACCAATTTCCGTCCGGTACGGTCCGTGGCGCGTGCGTCAGCATCCGGGCATGGCACAAACGTCATTCAAGGACTTGCGGTGTCGCTTGAATCCACAGCGCTTCCGGCCATGGTGATTATTGGCGGTATCCTACTGACCTACAACCTCGCCGGCCTGTTCGGAATTGCCATCGCGACCACGGCCATGCTGGCTCTGG
>JBCCKZ010000849.1:0-2618 GCA_039027135.1 Planctomycetota bacterium | reverse complement strand
GGCTTGTCACCGAAGTGCCATACAAGCGGATGGAATGAAGTGCGTCATAGCCAAACCATTCTTCGATGATTTCGTCATCGAGAAACTTGCCACCGGCGGCGACTTTTTCTAGACCGGTGAGATGCTTGATGACCGCATCTTGGCAAACCGGACCATCAATGACCAACTGCTTTAAACGCGGCAGGTTATCAATCGTGAGATGCCGAAATTGTGCGGCATCCAAACGTATCGGATCTTCCCAATTCGGCAGATTCACCAATCGCACGGCAAAGGCGCTCGACAAATGGCACCGCATTGAACTGTTGCTTTCCGGATAGCAATCGACCACGCCCTTTAAGTTCGCGTGATCTTCCACTCGCAAGCGATCGATTTGATAAAGGTCAGCATGCCAACGTCGCAGACCCGGCATGGACGTAACGAGCTTGCCAAGACGGCGGCCGGATAGTTTTCCACCGTGTGAGCTGATCACTTTCAATTGACTACTTCCAGAAAGCGATGCCAATTGTTTTTCGGTGACACCGCATTGATGAAGATAGAGTTCCTGCACCGCCGAATTGTCAAGCAACGGTTTGAGATCGGCGCCCGCTAGCGGAACGGCTGAGTAGTCGATTTTTTGCGGGCCATCAGATTTCGATAGCCCCTCGATGAAGGCCCGCGTTGCTTCCGCAGGCACTTCGGTGTCGTACTGATTGGTCCCCAAATAGCCATTGGGAACCAGTTGGAAAACACCGGGACCCGCCAATTCCCAATTCGGTGTGCCGCGAAAATGAAGGTGACGCAGGTCCGAGGCGTAAAACGTAAATTGCTCCAAAGCCGGTAGGCCGTCCACGTCCATCGACTCGACCCATAAAGCCTCGGGAGCTCGTTGATTGGCGGCGAGACGCAACGAGGTCTTAAATTTTTCTTGCGTGATCGCCACTAATTGGGGAAGGTTCGACAATTTAAAAGACGCCTTCTGCAACGAATCGATGTTGATCGATTGAAGTCGAGGGCAATCCTCAATCATGAAGGCAATCGGCTCGTTATTCTTCATCCGGTCATAAGAAATGACATGGACGTCTTGAAGTCGTGGCATTGATGATAAGGACAGCTTTGAAGCCTGATCTGGGAGTGGCCTTGGAAGCCACAGCGATTCCAGAGAGGTCAACTTCGACAGCACGCCATTTTGACTCAACGCCGCCAAATCCACCCCACTATCAAACATCTTCAAAGCGACGAGCCGAGAAGCGTCGTCATCACGTCCCTCGAACAGCTTTGCGAAGGCCGCCGCCGAAAGATTCGTCCGTGCCAAATTCAGATCACGCAAGTTGGGCAGCAAACGCAGACGCGATAGCGTTCGATCATCCAAGACCCGACCCATCAAATGCAACGCCGTGATCGAGCGATGTTGAGGCAGCCCGCCAAGACTTTCGAGATCAAAGTCGCCACCACCAATCGCAAGAGCACGCAATTGAGGAAATGCTAAAGCCGTTCTTACCTGATCGTCGCTGGGATTGTGGAGCCGAATGCAAGTCGTTCTTTGCAATAACGCTTTGAGTGAAGATGGAAAAATCACATCGGGTGCCCACTGGTCGATGACTCTGGGCAAGATCGCCTCGCGAGCGTACGACGCATCCGGACCAAGACTTGTTGCGAGCGCGGCATCGGCTGATTCAAAACGTTTGAGCCACTGATAGCCACCAAACACGAGGCCGATGACCGACGTCGCCATGATCAGATCAAAAATGCTCAATTGCACCGGCTGTTTTCGTAACCGCTGCCAAAGACTTGCCGCGGGCGTTTCCTCGGATTCTGCGGTCGACTCTGGCGAGCGACCTTTTCGCTGACGTTTGATCAACAAACACAAAAGAAAGAGTGAGATGATCGCCGCCAATGTGATCAACAGGTTCAGAAGTAGACGCGACGTCGACCACCATCGATAGGGTTCGGCGTCGGGAAGGTCATCAAAACGTTCGTAAAATCGCATGGGGAAACCAGCCGCGACTGGTAGAGCCAATGCGTCTTCGTGAAAATTGGATTCGCCTGGCCACGCCCGAAGACCACCATCCAACTGAACCACCGTGAGCTGCATCGGCAGATTCGCCAGCACCATGAGGACGCCGACAATCAGCGTGCAAAAAATAAGGATGCGAATGGACGGCGACATCGTGACGGTTTGAAAGTGGACACTGGAGGCCTTGCAAAAACCAGAATGTAACAACTTTCTTCAACAGTCACGAAATTTGACTAGCCGCTTGTCGCTTCAACGTCAGCACGATTTGATGTCAGCACGACGCGTAAGTGAGTGGCGTTTCAGCTGTTATTATTGCAGCGGGTCGATCTAGTCGTGTCTTACAAAATGGCGGTGCAACCGTTCACAGGCTTCGCGCGTAAACGGATAGGCGTACTCGTCCTCATCCATCGGCGGTACTCGTAGTCGTACTCGATCAGTGCTTGGACCCAAGACCCAAGACCCAAGACCCAAGTACGATTGAAAGTACTAGCTGGATAGCGCCACTTTGGATGGAAAACACAGTGGTTCTTGGCATTACCGAGCGTATTAGCCGTCCTGGCGCTAGCCGCGGTTTAGCCCGCGAAAACCGCGGCGAGCGCCGGCCGGCTAATACAAAGTGGCGCGG
>JBCCKZ010000848.1:0-2628 GCA_039027135.1 Planctomycetota bacterium | reverse complement strand
CTGAGCCCCTAGCTCAGCGAACAATCTCTTGATTGAGGCAACGCAGCGGATGAAAGCTGCATGAGTCATCACTCCCTGTCGATTCGAATCGACCAGGCTGAATCTCACACCTGGCATGAACGATAGGCGGGCCGATCAGGCTGGGCAATGCCAAACCCCCATTATTGTTGACAATTCCCGGGCATCCGTCGATCGGAGTGTCATTTTCGATGATCGCTGCGCCCGAAAGGCAGCTGATTAGCACGAAGAGGTAGAGTGGTTTGACATTTCTAGCGGAATAGACCCACGACGTATTGGTGATACCCATTTCCCCGCACTCACCGATGGGCTTCGAGTTTGAGCTCACAATGGTCGTGGTGGCGATCGCATCACAGCCAACTGATGGTCTCGCTACCGCTAAGAGTTTCGATACAGTCGTCCTCCCACGATAGCCATACTCAAGAATCCTGCGGCCAATGTCCATAGCAAAGGCGAAAGCTCATTTACTGTTATCCAGCCCATAAGCGTCAGGAGAGCGATGACTACAAATATCAAGCATGGGTTGCTTATTAATGTGATTCCGTTTGCGATCTTCTCTTTGTATTCGTTGTTCATGTCTTCTCTATCTAAAGGGTTTGAGTCCGCTCGTTCCCGTCCGGGGAAATGTTGGGTTATCGAGTAGTGGGTGGAGTCCATGCTGAATACTGCGTCTCAACTATTCATTTCACCCTCCCACCAATCCCAAGCTTCCGAATCACGCCTCCGCAGTTTGTTTCGCTGGTTTACGAAGATGAACCAGATCAAAATCAATGACAAAATTAGGTGCGCGGTGAAAAGAAGGGCGGCGGTCATTAGGCCGTAGTGGTAATACCCAGCGCCAATCACCAAGGCAAACGGAAGCAGTGTCAGCGCCAATCCTAGTATGCGACTCCAGGATGTTGTCAGTGCTTGGCGCGAAGCTCGTAGCTGCCCGGTGACATCATCGCTGCCTAAAATCTGGCGATTCGAGGCACTGGCTGCAAGAATACAGAACCCGAAACATCCTACCGCAATGATTGGCATGATCAGGCTGTCCGACCATCCATTGAGGAGAAACCAAACAAGCGAAATTCCACACAGTAAGACCAAGATCGCCGAGAGTATCCAGAATCCCTTTCGGGAGGTCTTGATCTGTTCCGTAATAAGTGCTTCGAACCGTTCTTTCAAGTCCGCGGGGGGATCAGGCACCAAATCGATAGACGCGATCTGATTGAGATGACTCTTCAATTCATTGCTCTCCTTCAAGTACTCTTGTCCGACGTCGGTTTGCAGGAAGGAATCCAAAACCCGTCTTTCTGCGGACGATAGCTCGCCACCGTGAACAGCTTTCAGGCAATACTGTCTCGCAAATTCTTGGTTCATGGGTTCGCCTCCCGATTCGTAATCTCTAGCTTCTCTTTTAGTTTTGTCTTTGCGGTATGGAGTCGAGACCAGACCGTTCCTTACGGAACACCCAAGATTTCAGAGATCTCGGCATGTTGAAGGCCATCGATACAAAACAAGGTGAGTATCAGTTGATGTTTCGACGCCAGTTGTCCAAAAGCAGATTTCACTGTCTCACTCAACTCGTTGGTTTCCATCTTTGACATTGGACTGGTCGGATGATGATCTGAATCAAGCGTGACAGTTCGGAAGCGACCCCGATCCTGTAGTTGTTTTCGGCAAACGTTTAACGCGATACGAAAGAGCCAAGTTTTGTCTTGCGAGCGTCCCTCAAACTGATCCCACTTTTGATACGCTTGAAAGAACGTTTGCTGTGCTGCCTCCTCAGCGTCTGCTTCATTTCCAAACATTCGAAGTCCGAGTTGGAAAATGCTCTTCCAATGGGCTTCAAGGGCGTCGGAAAACGTCTCGTCGTTTGTCCTCTCGTTGGCGTTCATGTTCTTTAGATCGTCAGGTCTTTGATTCCTTCATTTTTTCCAAGCTAAATCCTATTCTTTGAGAATTGTTTGCGGTCGAGTGCCTGGTAGCGCAACGAATCCAATGGGTACGACGTTCTTGCGGGGCAAATCCTCCAATTTCCATCCTCGGTTCGAATCTTGCAGGCTAGCTCAACGCCACAAAGGATGTCGTTTGCCAGTACACGCTTGAGGTGAAGAAGCAGACTGGAGCGATTTTCTCGTTGTCCTTTTTTGTCTGAGTTGCATCTTCCGAGAAGAACGAAAAGTTCCAGGCACGTTGCAAGCGTGTGCGATCGCGTCGGTGTTCGATTCGAATGAACAAACTTGTAAGTTCCTGATCCAGCTATCCCTAGTTGGACCATGCAATTGACGCGTCTGGCCTAATAACTCTCAAGAGGCCATTACTTTGTAGGCAAGTCTTATCTGGCTCACTTTTCGCCGAGTGAGCAGGGGCAGCGGGGATCGAGAGCGGGTGCAAAAACGATCTTGCCTTCCGGTGCAAGACGGATGCACTGAAGCGACGCTTGAGCCGCACTGCAATCGCACGCGGACGACGGCTTGGATCAGTTCGCTCGCAAGTCACGCCAGACTTTGCGGTGGGTGACGCAAGAATCGTGCTTGGAAGTCTTGCTAGACGATTCCAGCATTCGCTGGTGATTGCACTATCGAATCGGTAGAAAGGGACTCAAACACCATGATACTGAGTGCG
>JBCCKZ010000847.1:0-2632 GCA_039027135.1 Planctomycetota bacterium | reverse complement strand
ATTTCCGGCGAGCCCATCCAAGACCGGTGTTTCGATTTCGCTTCCATAGCATCCTAAATCAGAATACCCCAAGTCATCGACCATGATGACCAATACGTTAGGCCTCTGCTCACCTGCAAGCCCCTTTGGGGCCACAGTGAATACAGGCAGCAAACAGAAAACGATTACAACAATCCGGTTCATTCGATTCTCTTGAATTGCTTCGATGCTTCAATGGACAGGCGGAAAACAAAGAGATGATCCACCCAAATGCGACTGGAAATCCAAAACAGTTAGCGTCCCAAACGATTGGTCAGATTCGGAAGGATATGCTAATCGTTCGACGGACGTAGCCGAATCTTATTCTTTGCAAGATCCTACTTTGCCTTCGTCTTCTTTCCGCTCGCTTTCTTTTTTGGCTGCGGCTTGGGAAGCACGTTGGATGCGGTAGCCCATTGCCGCCACTGCGATTTGAGATCGGCGGCCAAGCCAACTTGAGTGCTTGAAAGGTCATGCTGCTCCGTTCGATCAGCGGAAAGATCAAACAGTTCCCACTTGCCTCGTAGTCCTTCGCGAACCAGCTTCATATCGCCTTGTCTTATTGCCGCATTGCCTTCGTGTTCCCAGTAGAGATTGCGTTGGGGCAAGACACCACCGCCGGTCAGCAACGGACGCTAACTTTGTCCTGGCATCGGAACAATCTCGTTACCGCCCAACACCGACGGATATTCAGAATCGGACACGTCCACACAGGTCGCCATGATGTCGATCAGGTGTGTGGGCGTTTCGATCCATTCTTCGCGGTCTTTGGTTTGGCCGTCTGGATTGATCTGTCGGGGCCAGTGTGCGATCAGCGGTGAAGCAATTCCACCCTCGTGGTTATAGTGCTTGTACTTTCGAAAGGGTGTGTTGCTTAGATGTGCCCAACAACGACCGATAAACACGTTCGAATGTGGGTCGCCCGGGTGTTCTCCGCTGTAAGTCCCTGCAATTCCTCGTTCCGCGTTACCTCCGTTGTCAGATAGAAACATGATCAAAGTATTATCCAGCTGATTCCGCTCTTGAAGAGCCTCGACCAACACCCCAACATTCCGGTCGACTTCATCGATCATCGCAGCTTAAATCGCCTTCATTTCGTCATAACGTGTTTGTTCTTCAAGCGACAAGGATTCCCAGGATGGTATCTGGTCTGGACGTGGTTCCAGTTCCCATTTGTCTTTAATTAACCCCAATTCGATCTGTCGTCGATACCGTTCTTCCCGAAGTCGATCCCAACCGGTCATGTACTTGCCACGATACTTCGCGATGGTCGCCTCGGGTGCCATGCATGGAAAATGCGGGGCTACATGAGCGAGATACCAGAAGAAAGGCTGGTCATTCTGAATCGCTTCATCAATGAACTTGATGCCCTGGCGGGTCCAGAGATCGGTCCCGTACCAAGGCGGACTAAACCTAGCGTCGTCTCGACTGACCTGCTTGCCGTTCAGATAAAGTTTCGAGGCACCTTTGGAACCTGTTTGGTTCGAATAGTGCAACCCGCCTGCAGGCAGGTTTAAGCTGCGATCGAATCCCCGCCCCCACGGTGTTACTCCTTGCTGAAACCCGACGTGCCATTTGCCAGTCATCGCCGTTAGGTAGCCGGCTGGACCGAGCACTTCGGCAATCGTAACGCAGTTAGTATTCAGCTTACCTTGATAACCCGGCATACCTTGGTTCGCCGTCATCCAGCCGATCCCGGCCTGATGCGAATAAAGTCCCGTCATCAATGATGCGCGCGTGGGGCAACAGCGTCCCGTATTGTAGAACTGAGAAAACTTAACGCCATTCTTTGCGAGTGCATCCAAGTGCGGTGTTGAGACTTCGCCTCCGTAGCAACCGATATCCGAAAACCCCATATCGTCGACCATTATCACAATGACATTAGGGCGGTAATCAGCCGCCGCATGCTTCCAATCCAAAAAGCTGATAGCGGCGGTCAGGGCTAGCATCGCGTTGATGCAAAAGTACTTTCTACGATCAAACATAGATAAACGCTTTTTGCGCCCATCGAGTGGGGGTTGGGACGGTTTGATTGGGAGCACCAAACTGCGCGGCTCAGCAGTCTACTCAAATCCACCAAGCCTCGTTGGGATTAGCTAGGACAAAGCGAGTCTGGGGACAAGTAATCGCAGAGCCAAGAAAAGCACCCTGTAATCGAATCTATTGGACTGATACATCATAAATTTCGGGTTAGCCGTGACCTCGCAAGCAGCCGGTTCTATCGCGGCAACCGAGGCCTGACTGCCAATGGCTCACTTTGACAGCTCTATTTTAAAGCGGAACCAAACCACCAGCCCCTTGAAGTTAGATGAAATCTGCATCGAAGATTCTCTGGAGTTACTCAAGAAGAATGAGACTACGCCAAAGGCATTTAGCTGTCTTCGGCCAGCTGACCTAAACGCTTTGTCACGTCTGGATAACTCGTGCTAAGGTCTACTTCTTCGTTTGGGTCATCACTCAGGTCAAACAACATCGGTGGCTTGAGTGGCTCGTGCACCCACTTCCAATTTCCGTCACGTACGGCTGCCCATGACTTCCGATTCAGTTCCGAGTGTGATCCTGTTTTCCAAACGATCGGAACGTGGTGTGCATTTGCCCCTTCATTGGAAACTTT
>JBCCKZ010000846.1:0-2636 GCA_039027135.1 Planctomycetota bacterium | reverse complement strand
GTTTGCAACACGTGTCTCGTCCGCGGGAAGGGCAAAGCCCAGTTGCGAGAGGTTGTCATCGACAACTCGCCACCAGCTAGAAAACTTTTGTGCCCGAGATGCGGACGACGGGTCTAACTTGGAGAGTTTTCTATGTCAAAGCGACGCCTTCCCGTTCGTCCCGACTGCGAGTTCCTCAGGCGTGAAGCCAAGGAACTACTGAGCGACTATCGCCGAGAGAAGCCGGCTGCGGTTGAAGACTTTGGGGCCTACCATCCAACCGGCGTCACGCCCCGCGAAGCCAAGCTGAGTGACGCTCAGTTGGCACTCGCCCTGTCTTATCGATTCGCAAACTGGGCGAGACTGCAGCTCGCTGCTGAGCTTTGCCGAGCCATGTATTCCGGTGATGCTGAATCCGCTTCCAACCTTTGCTCTCAATATCGCTTCTTGTTGGATGAGCCAGCCCGCGGTAGCGACACAGGAGCGAGCTGGGGCACTCCGTACTCCTATGCCAGATTCCTTGGTCGACAAAATGTCGTTGATGCATTGCTCAGTCTTGATGCCGGTGTCATTGAGCAGGCTAAAGAAGTCACGCGAAGCCAGCTTGCCGATTGGTTCGTCCGAAAAGACGGGACGATTGAACCAGGAGCCGTCATGAATCCTTGTGAGACGCTGAATGCGGATGGCTTGGAGTTTCTGCTATCGATGGGCGCCGAACTCGCGGACGCGGATGGCGACTCTTTGGGGCCAGTAGCCGTCATCTTGCAGACCTATACTCGTTTTCCTGAGGGCAAGCATCGATGCTTAGAAATTTGTGAGTCCAATGGCATCGCGATTCCCGACACGCCGCTGATGGCCTTTCATTTTGGACGAATCGAATGGTTGCAGAGACATTTTGAGCGTGACCCAAGTTTGTTGAGTCGGACGTTTTCTCATGAGGAGATCTATCCTAGAGAGCTTGGATGTAGCGACCGGTCGAGCGGGCTGGGATTACACGGAACACCACTTCACGGAACGACATTGCTCCACTTGGCAATCGACTTTGATGAGTTCGAAATCGCTCGATGGCTTGTCGAAAAGGGAGCCAACGTGAACGGTAAGGCCGAGATTGATAAAGATGGCTTTGGTGGTCATACACCTTTATTCGGCACGGTCGTCTCGCAACCAGCCCACAATGGTCGGCAAGCCGACGGCGAGATGACTCAGTGGCTACTTCAGCAAGGGGCGCAGCCGAATGAGCGAGCCTCACTTCGTAAAGGAATCCGCTTTCATGGAGATAAGCAAGTCTACGAATACCATAACGTCACACCGCTCGAATGGGGTCGCCAATTCCATAGTCGTGCGTTGGTAAATGAAGCCGCCATGAGGGTCATCCGATCATTTTGTGATGGGGATGTTTGAATCATGCGAGCGTACTATCCCCGCTCTCAGCCAGTTCACCTATGAAAAATATAGACATCGCCAATATTGGGTAGCTGATGCGGTGCCGAAGCCAGGTCGGACTGGCTAGTTGGGCACATCCCTGCACTGGTTTGGCGATTTGTCGAGTGGTTAAGAATCTGTCCGAGAACTTCAACCGAGACGCGTTAGCGTCCTGTTTCGACGAGAACCGTGGGCTTGCGTCCAATCGGCTGATAGGGATTCGGCTAGATTGTAAGTTGTTTAGCAGTTGTGAAATCAAATCGACAATAAGCGTGAGGCAGCTTCAATCCACTCGAAGACTGCATTTTTGATGGTGAGATTTGCCTTTGTCGTTCGTGATGAGAGACACCTTGTTGTGTGGCATGACTGACTAGGCAGCCAGAGTAGCAGTGCCTCCGAGGACTAAACCTATTTTGGCGTCATTGATAATTCGGGAAGTCGATTGAACAACGCAGCGTATCGCCGACTTTCTCTTTGCTTGCCTGGTTTAGTCAGATGAGAAAGATAACGTTGTCACCAGTGAAGGCCTGCGTACGAAGCTCTTTTTCAACGCACGGTCATCAACTTTGGGTCATTCACAATGTGCTCGTGAATATTGTGCCCGGGGAGGTTGAGAAGATTGTTCTAGACTTGTCAAAGTCACCCGCATGCTCCTTTTTCGATAGAGATTCCAGAGCGGTTTGGTCACCTTTCACCAGTATGGACCACCGATGGATGCAGTTGTTTCATGCATCATGCCTGGCCGTTGTCGATGGTCCTTCATTTGTGGCGCCGTTGCGAAGATTCGCAAGATGGATCAAAGGCGAGGGGTGTAAAATCGAAATACGAATCGTATCCGATAGCAGCAAACTAGAGGGAGTGTCGTGGCAGCTGCACGTGGCTGATTGCACGGCAGAGTTCATTCGTCTGCCCGATGGGTGAGAGTCGTGCAGCACCATGCATCTATGCGAATGAGCTTCCATTGGTGATACTCGATACGGAAAATACCGAAGCATGATAACTAACTTGTGTCAATTGGAATGCTGTCAATGAAAGCTGCTTTCTTAATTCTCTTTTTGTCCTCAATCAGTGCCGTTCTTAGTTCGGCGGACTTGAAGGCTGAGCATCTAGTAATCCGTCAATACACCGGTGGCTTTATCCGCGTTGAAAGTGATGAGGGCTTGGATCTACTGATCCTTCCCAGCGAGTCTGCCAAACCACCGGCAGGATTGTCGTCGTCAAGAACATTCTTCTTG